>JBPCMM010000262.1:0-20030 GCA_051002255.1 Pyrinomonadaceae bacterium | reverse complement strand
CAGCGTGTTAACCAACTACACCAATGCGCCTTAATGGGGCGAATTATAAAGGCGCTGCTCCGGGGTTAGCAAGTGAGAGTTGCGAGGGACCACGCCAGGGCTGCGGCGAAATGCGCACTGCCCCTAGAGCTTCAAACCAAGCAGTTCTGGGGCGCGCCCCCTTTGCAAACGAAAATTGATAAGATGGCTACTACCATGCAATGCCCAAGGTGTGCGAGTTCACGGATTCAGATTGGTTATAAAGATAGGTCAATACTTGCCCGCCTAGCTGGCGGGGATGAATTTCTTTGTAATAACTGCGGCCTGGAATTCAAAAGTTTTGACTTATCAGGAAAGGTGCAGAGGGCACCCGCGTCAGAGGCTGAATCCCTCGCTAACCGCCGACGGGCGCCGCGATATAAGGTTCATTTACCTGCCATGATAAGTCTAGCTGAGAGAGATGCCGTCACCGGCAAGCTAGTACTCTCAAAACCATCCAGGGGACACTGCGTGACCATCAGCCAGTTGGGACTCGCGCTGTCTTTCATAGGTTCACGGTTCAAGGAAGAAGAGTTCGTTCAAACTGGCCGCCTATTATTCGTAGCTGTTACTCTGCCGAACGGACCAGTCGATGCGGTAGTTACCACCCTCGCGCACGAACGCGTCGGCACACAAGAGGGCAAGGCCAGGTGGTTCGTGCGGGCATCTATTATCAAGATGAGTGAAGGGGATAACGCGCGACTCTTGAGCTATCTTGATAGACGAGGGAACGAGGCGCCGCTCTTTACCCCGGAGTGAAAACGCGAGAAGCTGCCTGGACGGGACACAGGGTTGTCATGAAAAAAGTAACGAGCAAAAGGGAGCGTAGTGACCGCCTCTGCTACAGAAGCTGATACTAAAGTCACATACACAGCTCGACAATGTTTTGGGAGGCGCCTGGGCTAATGTATACTTTCGTCGCTCGTTCGCAGGTTCCTTAACCCTGGCCCAGGGACTAGAGGGCTACCGCGAGCCTGTTCGCCAAAACTTTCCCGCAAATGAACTAGTCCTGAAGGGTCTATGCCGAACCTCCTCGTGAAGGGCTTCAAACTCAGCGCTTCTACCCTGCCCAGCCGCATTCTTTTAGTTAGGACTAGATCACAATCATTCGGACGGAGAGAGGGATGAATGTAGTTGTGTTGCGAGAGCCTTCGCCAGGCGAAGCTCGCGTCGCGCTTGTTCCTGAATCCGTGCGCAAGTTGGTAGCCTTGAAGGCGACGGTCACCGTGGAAACAGGTGCGGGTTTGGGTGCAGCGCTTACCGACGAACACTATCGCGAGGCTGGGGCGGATGTGACTCCGGACCGCAGTTCTCTTTTGGGCTCCGCGGACCTGCTGGTGGTTGTGAACAGACCTTCGGAGCAAGACATTCACCGATTGCCGAAAGGCGCGGTAGTCCTCGGCTTCCTGCGACCTCTCGATGAACCCGCCCCACTCACGCACGCCGTCGCGCAACACCTGACGACATTCGCGGTCGAACTAATTCCCCGCATCACTCGCGCCCAGGCCATGGATGCCCTTTCCTCGATGGCCACGGTTGTCGGTTACAAAGCAGTGCTGCTCGGTGCTTCGCATATCCCGCGAATGTTTCCCCTGCTGATGACTGCCGCGGGGACTGTGCCTCCGGCGCGTGTGCTCGTGCTCGGCGCGGGCGTCGCCGGATTGCAGGCAATCGCCACCGCAAGGCGACTCGGCGCTGTGGTTGAAGCCTACGATGTGCGCGCGGCCGCCGGTGAGCAGGTACGTTCGCTGGGTGCGATTTTTTTAGAGGTAGATCTGGGCGGACTCAGGACCGAAGATGCGGGGGGTTATGCCGTTGAGTTGAGCGAGGAAGCAATGGAACGCGGTCGTACGCTGATCGCGGAGCACGCGAAGACAGCAGACGTTGTGATCACCACGGCCCAGGTGCCGGGTAGACGTGCGCCCTTGTTGCTGACTGAGGCTGCGGTCAACGGCATGAAACGCGGTGCGGTCGTCATAGATCTGGCGGCTTCGACTGGTGGAAACTGCGCCGTCAGCAAGCCGGACCAGGTCGTCGAGCGCGCGGGTGTCACTATAATGTCGCCGTTGAATCTCGCGGCGACCGTGCCGGTCCATGCCAGCCAGCTGTATTCACGCAACGTGAGTGCGTTTCTGTCTCTGATAATCAAGGACGGAGAACTCAGCATCGATATGAACGACGATGTTGTTGGGCCATCGTGTGTGACCCATCAAGGCAAGATCGTGAACAGTCGAGTCGCCGCGATGCTGGATGCGGTTGTTGATAAGTGAACAGAGTTCCGCACGCGTTCGGTTGCTAGATTCAACCAGCCCGCGATAGCGGGCTACAGCATAAAGCCTAGGGTGAAGCGAAGGTTGAGGAATTGCAGATGTCACCAGATACACTAATCACAGCGCTTTACGTCTTCTCTCTCGCTGCTTTTTTGGGTTTTCTGGTGATCTCGCGTGTGCCGCCGCTTCTTCATACACCATTGATGTCTGCGACCAACGCGATCTCCGGCATCTCCCTCGTTGGTTCCATCGTCACCGCCGGCGCGGACTACAACACTGTCAGCACCATCCTCGGTTTTACTGCCGTCGTGTGCTCGACAACAAACGTGGTGGGTGGATTCGTGATCACAGATCGTATGTTGCGAATGTTCAAGCGAAAGCCGACCCAGAAGAAGGAAGAAGAAATCGGCCGCGGATAGACGCGGATGAACGCGGATAGACAAGACGATCAGAACCAAAAATCAAAGCCAAGATCAAAGCACTAAGTACAAAGAACGATTCTTTTAGATGCAGATCTACTTCATCGAACTAAGCTACCTGCTGGCCTCAGTGCTGTTTATCCTGGGACTCAAAGGTCTCAGTCATCCTGAAACCGCCAAGCGCGGGATGCACCTGGCTGAATTCGGCATGCTGATGGCCATCATCGGCACGCTGATGCATCACGAGATCATCACCTACACCTGGATCCTGTCGGGGCTGGTAGTCGGTTCCCTTATAGGCCTGGCGATGGGTTTCTGGGTGCCGATGACTGCGATGCCACAGCGGACTGCGCTCTCGCACGCGTTTGGCGCCTTCGCGGCTGCGCTCGTGGGCATCTCCGAGTTCTACCGGCACGGGGGCCATGTCGACAAGATCACGATGAGCGCGCTGGGATTTGAAGTGATGTTGGGTGCACTGACAACGACGGGAAGCTTGCTCGCTTTTGCGAAGCTGCAGGGTTTGGTGCGCGGCACTCCGGTAACCTACAAGGGGCAAAACGTTTTCAACATGGCGCTGCTGGCAACGACGATTGGGATCTTCATTTATCTAATCGTGGTGCCGGGATCGCTGCCGCTCTTCTTCGTAATGACGGGGTTGGCGCTGGTGTTTGGGCTCTTGCTTGTGATGCCGATTGGCTCCGCCGACATGCCGGTCGTGATGTCGCTTTTAAACTCCTATGCAGGGTTGGCTTCTGCAGCCACCGGGTTCGTGCTAAATAACAAAGTTCTGATCATTGCCGGCACGCTTGACGGGTTCTCGGGGTTCATTCTTTCTATTCTGATGTGCCGCGCAATGAACCGCTCGATCACAAACGTGCTGTTCGGCGCCTTTGGCAGTGCGGAGACGGGAGCTGCAGGCGGTGCGCTACAAGGCGTCATGCGTGAAGTTAGTTTGGAGGATATCGCGACTCAATTAGCTTACGCACGGCAGGTGGTCTTCGTGCCTGGCTACGGTATGGCCACCGCTCAGGCGCAACACGCCGTGCGCGAACTAGCTAACACGCTGGAGAAGAGAGGCGTCACTGTTAAATACGGAATTCACCCCGTAGCCGGTCGTATGCCGGGTCACATGAATGTGTTGCTTGCGGAAGCGAATGTGCCTTATTCATCACTCTACGAGTTGGAACAGATCAACCCCGAGTTCCCAAACACTGACGTCGCGGTGGTGATTGGCGCAAATGACGTAGTTAATCCGGATGCGCGTGATAATCCGGGCAGCCCCATTGCTGGAATGCCCATCCTGGAGGTCGATCACGCGAAATCTGTAGTGGTGTTGAAACGCGGCCAGGGCAAAGGCTTTTCAGGACTTGAGAACCCTCTCTTCTTCAAAGATGTGACTGGCATGCTCTACGGCGACGCGAAAGACACTTTGACCAGAATGATTCAAGCAGTGCAACAGGCCTAAAAACTTTTCCTGCGCTGCTGCGTACTATACCAACCACCCCCCCCATTAATTTAAAACTGGAGAATGCATGCGAAGATTCCTGATATCCATCTTACTTTCGAGCGTTCTAATACTGCCGTTTCCTGCCGTTCAAGGCCAACGCAAGAGCGTCAAGGCCAAGAAACCAGTCGCGGCAACAGTGGCTGCCCAAAGAGGAGCAGAGCAGATCACGGTTGCCCAAATACGCGACTATCTGACTTTCATTGCTTCCGATGAAATGGAAGGACGCGACACACCTTCACGCGGCCTCGACCTAACTGCAAAGTTTCTGGCGATGAACCTCGCGCGTTGGGGACTTAAACCCTCGGGCGACGACGGAACGTTCTTTCAAAAGATCGCCCTGCGACGCGACCTGGTTAATAAGGAGCAGACTCGAGTGCGGCTAAACGACCAGAACCTAGCGTTTGGTGAGGATTATATTGCGCTGCCAGTTAATGCTGACGTCAGCGGCCAACTCGTCTTTGCCGGTAATGGATGGTTCATAAAGTCAAAGAATATGGACGCCTACAAAGGCATCGATGCGAAGGGGAAAATTGCCGTCATCTTCACGTCGCTTAGCGGACTGCCGCGTGGAGTTCGCTCCTCCGACCTTAGTAGTGGCAAGCCAGGCGAAGATTGGATGGATCCGGTTCAATACGCGCGCAAGCAGGGCGCAATCGCCACCGTGATAGTTCCGGATTTCCAATTTCTGGCCAACTGGGAGCGGAACCGTCAGCGACTCAGCGAACGGCCCACTACGGTAGTTGAGAAGTTTCAACCAGCAGTGACATCGCGCTTGCCAGGAATAGTGGTAACTCCCAGGATCGCTAATTTGTTATTCCAGGGAGAGAAACAGAATGCCACGGCGCTGTTCGAAGCGACCTTTGGCGGAGAGATGCCCGAGCCGTTTGAATTGAGTCCGAGCAAGAAGATGAGCATCAGCGTTAGCAGCAAGGGGGAGGCGATAGCAACGCAAAACGTCGTGGCAGTCTTTGAAGGCAGCGATCCCGTGCTCAAAGACGAATACGTCGCCCTCGGGGCTCATTACGACCACGTTGGCACTGGCACGCCAGTTAACGGAGACACGATTTACAATGGCGCCGACGATGATGGTTCGGGAACGACCGCGTTGCTCGCCATAGCTGAGGCGCTGGCTAAGTCGTCCACCCGATCCAAGCGCTCTGTGCTTTTTAACTGGCACTCCGGCGAAGAGAAAGGACTCTGGGGATCACGCTACTTCACAGAATATCCGACTATCCCGCTGCAGAAGATCGTGGCCCAAATCAACATCGATATGATTGGGCGCAGCAAGAAAGAGGGCGACACCAACCCTCGCAACAACTCGCTCTCGGGTCCGAATGAGATTTATGTGATTGGCTCAAAAATGATGAGCACCGAACTAGGCGAGTTAACCGAAGCAGTGAACAAAGGGTACTTAAATCTGACGTATAACTTTCGCTACGACGATCCAAAAGATCCCAACCGATTCTTCTTCCGCAGCGACCACTACAACTACGCGCGCAAGGGTATTCCCATCGTTTTCTTCTTTGATGGCGAGCACGAAGACTATCACCGTCCTGGCGATGAACCGCAGAAGATAGATTACGAGAAGATGCAGAAGATTGTGCGTACGGTCTACGTGACGATGTGGGAGATAGCGAACAGACCAACTCGACCCAAAGTCGACAAACAGTTGCCTGCCGAGTTAACCGGGGCGAATTGAGAAGCCACAAAATCATCCACAGATTACGCAGTTTACACAGATCAAAAGTAAGGCAAACGACCGATAGCCAGCCACCGTTGAGTTAGTAATCGGTGTAATCTGCGTAATCTGTGGATGAATCGTTCACGACTTGCCGGCGCTGGGTTACGGTTTTTCTCGTGAACGCTCGGCGGTCAAACGACGGTAAGCTTCATCCCGCGAGATGCCAAGCTGCCTGGCGGATTTCTTTAAAGCGGATCGGGCATCAAAACCTTCGGCCTCAAACTCTGCCACGATCGACGCCACACTGTATCCGGATTTCGAATCCTCATCCGAGCTTGCAATGACGTTTCGATCGATCACTACAACCATTTCGCCTCGCGGCTCCTGTGCCGCCCGGGAAAACTCATCCGCGAGCTCGCTTAAGCGGCCACGCAAGATCTCCTCATGCAACTTGGTAAGTTCCCGAGCGACCACAGCCTCGCGTTCGCCCAGAATCTCTCGAGCATCTTGCAACGACGCGACGATGCGATGAGGAGCTTCGTAAAAGACGAGGGTTGATGAAATCGCTGCCAAGTCCGCGAGACGGGTCCGGCGTGCACCTGAACGCGCCGGAAGAAAACCCGCGAAAAAGAATTCGTCACTGGGAAGGCCGGAAGCCACCAACGCTGAGACCAACGCTGTAGGTCCAGGTATGGGCACGACTCGGAGGCCCGCTTCGAGGGCCATTCGAACCACCCGGAAACCTGGATCACTGATTCCGGGCGTTCCTGCATCAGAAACAATCGCCACATCAAGGCCCGATTTGATTAATGCCAGCAGCTCTCCTGCGCGATCGCGCTCATTGTGTTCGTGATAGCTAACGGTCTTTGTTTTTATGCCGTAGTGGTTCAGGAGTTTGTGTGAGTGGCGGGTATCTTCGCAAGCGACGATATCGACTTCGCCGAGCACTCGCACAGCGCGGTACGTCAAATCTTCAAGATTGCCGATGGGGGTCGAGACTACATAGAGCGTTCCGGCCATGCAACTATTCTGGCACCAAGCTCAAGATATGCGAAAGGCACGGTTGGAATTGTACGGGCGGCACTCCGTGGCCGCCCAATGCTATCCTGAGATTACACAGAAACACTTAGGCAGTAAGCCGACGAAGTCAAAAGCCCTTTGTGGCCAGTATTTCTTCCAGTCTGCGTAATCTGCGGATAGTTTTTGGGGCCCGGGAGACACCCCTTACAACCAAAAGCCTCGCCCGCTCTTCTTCAGAACGGACGAGGCTGATCAAGCAAACAGGAAGTACTAAGCGACCTTAGTAAGGGATCGGCAGTCTGCGCCACCAATCATTGTTGTTGCTGCGGCGGTTGCGATCATTGCGATCGTTTCGACCGTTGCGATAGTAGTCATCGTTGTAGCCGTCAGATCCGTAGGCCTGCGCAATCACATCCAGCTCCTGACGAATCTGTGACCACTGATTCGCTAACCGGCCGTTCCGGAAGTGATGACGGGAAGCCCTTTCTGCTTCTCTGGCAGTTTGCAGAACCCGCTGGGCTTCGTTTCTGCTGCGGTTGAGATCGCGTCCATTTCCAAAGCGCGACTTGAGGTCGCCTACAGCCCGCCGAAAGTCGTGCACCTCGTTATTCACACGATCTTCATGACGACTCCCGTCTTCATGACTGCGATCCAGTTCCCGATCCAAAGCACTCTCAAAGTTCTTACTCAAACGATCCAGTCTCTGAATCGAATCGCGCAAATAGCGATCGTCATGACGACCGTATCGTCTATCATCTCGGTCCCGGTCGCGCCCGTAATCCGGATAGCGATCCCATTGTGCGGCTGCCACGGCGGGCAAACATAACGCTAGCAAAGCGGCCGCGAAAATTGAAAAACTCAGTGTACGTCCGTTAGTCATAATTTTTAGTCTCCTCATCAAGTTCTCGTCTCGAGCTAACCAGCCTCGCTGCTGACGAGTTTGGTAGTTCGGTTTCAACGCTTGCTTTGGGGTGACTTTTTAACAGCAGCGTTACGCCGCAGAAATCTTTGGCAAGCACTATGCCCAAATGTTGTCAGAACCGGGCAATAGGCGAAAACCTGCGTTTTCCGCCAGTCCTTGAGGTTTGGTGAATGCGTTAAACGGGACCGGTGGTTCGAAAACGTGCAATGGCTGCGTAAATGGTTGTCGGCTGAAAGGGGCCTGATTAGCCGGAAGCGAGCAAAGTGGCGATGTGTTTTCTTACGTTCGTTTCATGAATCTCGGCTTGTCCTTCTCCCTTCTCTCCCAGCACCCATGACGGCGCGCCCTGCTGCGATTGGACCAGCCGTAGGGCTTCGCTCGCCGACTTGATTCCAAGATGTCGGATGTTCGCGGAGGCGAGACCGCCGCCGCGAACGACTCCATCCCTGGGTGTGCGTGGCCAGCCAGCTTCAACAGACAGCTGCCTCACGCCAAAACGAAGAATCAAAAGCCTTCCCACCATGGTTGAATTGCCGGCCCGAAAGCGGTGGTTGCCTTCTTTCGAGATCTGAATACTCGCCCCCCGTCGATTCGCTTGGGCGGCCAGAGTCTCGAAGGTTGACATGAGCCACTCAATGCCGATCCTGCGCAACAGATCATTAGAATTGCGTAAGGTCAGGTATGCGGCTATGTCCCGGCGACCCGAAAGGCGAGCGCGCGATTCAGCCTCTGCCAGGGCGAAGGCCCATGCTTCGTCAAGTTCGCTCACGTCACCTCGTCGATAGTCTCAAGGCCTCCTTTATGGAGTGCGCCCGGCAGAGCGAAGCGTCGACGGCGCTTTGGATTTGGTTCATGCTGGACACATCCAAAGCGGTGTCGCGCTTCGCTTGTCACCGCACTCCATAAAGTTGCCCCGCTGGTTGTTGACCGGCTTCTGCTCGCCGACTGCAGCGCGAGGATGGTATCATGCCCCGCGAAACGTCTCCCATTTTTAGACCCGACCGGAATTCGAAACCAATTGTGCATAGTTCTCCCATTTGCGCATAAACTCATCACTTATCAGAGTCAGAAAATGAAACTATCAAGTCACCGCTATCCTTGGAGCGCTCTGTTCCTCTCGATGGTCGTTGGTGCTGTCTTCTGCGCGGGTTACCTGGGCACGAATTCTCGCGCGCAGGAGAAGGCGCAGTTACCTGCGCGAACCGGCTATGTGAACGACTTTGCGCAGGTTGTCGACGACGCGACCAGACAACGGCTGGATACCATTCTTGATAACGTCAAGAAGAGAAGCGGAGTCGAATTGAACCTAGCTACAGTGCAGACCACCGGCCACCAGGACATCTTCGCGTTCTCGCGTCAGCTTGCCGGGGACTGGGGCGTGGGCTCGCCGCGTAGTTCCCGGAAGACTCTCTTGCTTGTGGTGTCGGTGGATGAGAAGGCGGTGTTTACACAGCTCAGCAGATCCGTGCAGGGCGCACTTCCGGAAGGGATTCTGGGAGAACTAAACCAGCGCGTACGCGGGCCAATCAATTCAGGACGTTTCAGCCAGGGTCTGACTGATGGTGTGGATCATTTCACAGCTGCCCTGGCAAAGAAACTGGGATTCAGTTTACAAGATATCGATCAAGCGCAATCAGTAGCTTCCACCGCGAGTGTTCCGGTTCCTGACCGGTCGCAGACCGCACGTATCAGCGAAGAGACTGCAGCTACGCCGGTTAAGACGCCACCTAACCGGGAAGCGCCGCCATCTCCTTCGCGACCCGGAATTGCAGCGGCCAGCAACCCGCCGTCTACCACTGACGATGAGGATGAATCTGAGGAAGTGGAATTGACGTTAACCCTGCCACTCGCAGATCGCATCGTCAAACTGAAGGAGTTCATGGAAGTCTACCCGAACTCGAAATCGAAACCGCGCGCGATTGAACTACTGATCAGCAGTTACGCTGGTCTCGGGGACCAAAAACTTAAGAATGGCGACAGTGTGGGCGGGATCGAACAATTGATGCTGGCAATCAACGAAGCTCCCGCAAATATGTCGGACAAGTTGTTCTCGGGCGTGGTCTCACAAATTCCTTTGAACCTCTTCTTGCGCGGGCAGCGAAACGCAGCAATTGAGGCTGCTCAGAAAATTGAAACGAAGTTTGGCGCGGATCCAAAGCGCTTGTTGACGCTAGCTTCATTTTACCTGGGAATTGAAGAGGGCAATGAAGCCGCCCGCTTAGCCGCCGAGGTCGTCAAGGTGACGCCGGATCTGGCGGAAGCCCATCATGTGCTGGGCCGTGGCCTGCATATCTCTCTGCGGCTTGATGAGGCGGCCGCGGAGTACAAACGCGCACTCGAGTTAGACCCCAACTCAAAGAGAGGATCCAGGCGCAGTCTCGCCGATCTAAATCGGGCAGCAGGCAAAGCGGAAGAGGCATTAAAACTTTATGGGGAACAACTGCAAGCTGAACCTTCCGATAAGGCAGCCCGAGCGGGAATCGTACTTTCACTGCTTGATCTCGGCCGGCTTGAGGAAGCTAACAAAGAACTCGACGCAGCGCTTCAGGATGATCCGCGAAACCTGGCTCTACTGTCCGGCACGGCCTATTGGTATTCGGCGCACAACGAACCCGAGCGAGCCGTCGAGTTAGCCCGCCGGGCAGTGCAGCTCGAGCCGCGTTATACCTGGTCGCAAATAGCCCTGGCTCGTGCACTGGTCGGCTCAAAGAGACCGCTGGAAGCCGAACGCGCGATTCGGTTTGCGCGGCAGTACGGCAAGTTCCCTACGCTCGACTATGAGCTTGCGAATGTGCTCAGCGCTGCGGGGCTCTACGAGGAAGCCGCGGAGGTTCTGCTGCAGTCGTTCACTTTCAAAGACGACAGGATCGAAGCTCGACTTGCCGGTCGCATACCAGCGCAAGGATCAGATTTCATTCAACTCCTGGCGGCTGAGCGTCGCGCCTCCATTTTTCAGTTTGCCGCAGCTGACAGTAAAAATAATGCGGCGATTTTGAAGGCACTGCTGGCGTTTGCCACTGCCACGAATCAACCCGACGAGAGCGTCAAGCTTGACGAAGCCTTGGTTGCCAGGGCGGCAAAGGAGTTTGCGTCAGGCGACGACGACATGCGGGTTTACCGCCAGCTATATGCCGCCGGCGTTCTCATTAGGAAAGGCGTTGATCTGCAAACAGCATATGAGCTTACCGAAGCGGCCAGGAGTAGTGTTGAATCAGCGCTGGGGGTTCCGGCAGCGACGGTGGCGGCGCAGGCTGAAGAGTTACGCGAGATTCGCGCCCGGGCCATTGCGCAAGGAAGTACCCCGGATGTACCTGATGCGCCACGCAATGTCCTGGCAAATATTCTACGCGGACGGGTCGAGGATAGTGCCGGATGGGCGCTTTACAATCTAGGTAAGACGGATGCAGCCATTGAGCACCTGAAGCGCGCCGCCGCCGTTCTTCCGGAAGGTACTCCTTTGTGGCGCAATACGCTGTGGCATCTCGGCGCCGCTCTCGATCAGGTTGGCAACAAGACCGAAGCCCTTGGCTACTACATCAAAAGCTACAACGCAGGTGATCCGGATTCCGGCCGCCGTGCTGTGATCGAGCAGCTGTATCAGAAGATTAATGGATCGTTAGATGGTCTGAACGAGCGGATCGGCGCTCACGGAGTCGCTGAGGGTGTTTCACCCCATCCAAGAATCGGCAGTGTTGAAAAACCCGCTGTGGTGGAAGCCCCATCCCCGTCCACAGCCGAGCCTCAGACCGCCGCGTCGCCCGGGTTATCGGCGACGCCTGCCTCCGCCGGTGCGTCGAGCGCGGTCAAAGCTGCTCCGGTGGCCACTCCGGAAGCCAGTCCAGACGGAAGGCAAGCCCCAACTAATCCGTCGCCAACTGTTGAGAGTCCCATTCAATCACCGCCAGCTTCCCCGGAACCGAGCCCAGCGGCGGGACTTCCGGAGGGTGTTCCAGAAATAAGGGCAAGATCGCGTGTTACGGTAAAGCTCACCGGCACGGTCAGAGACGCGAACAATGCCGCGATTTCTAACGTCGTTGTGGTCCTGATTAGTCCGCGCGGGACGGTGCTGGCGACGACCTCGGACACTGCCGGCAACTATTCATTTATAGTTTCACCTTCGTCGCAGAGCTACCGAATTATTCCGTCGAAGGATGGTTATGCTTTTGAACCTATCGACAAGGTGTTGACGGGTCTCGAGGATGATCAAAAATCTGTCGATTTCATTGGCGGCAAGCCCCCTCCCAAACCATAGAACTAACCCTTGTGCGGCTTTGCCGCCCAACAGTGCGGTAAGGCTATGCCTTACCGGCAGGATCCAAACTGAATTCGAGGCTATGCCTCTCTGGAGTCCGACGGAGGCATAGCCTCATTAAATCGGTTAGTCCCCGGTAAGGCGAAGCCTTACCGCACTGCTGTGCGGCGAAGCCGCTACCTGCGCAATCCACTTTGAAGTTTCAGATACTCAAACGAGTTCAGGATTAAGGTTCCAGACTTGTCTGTTTTTCATCTCACCTGCCGGTATGGGTTTACGTCGGCATCATAGACTTCTACCTTCTCAGCTTGAATCGTCTATCACTTCACTGGCGGATGCTTCGCAAAGTCTCCAGCCTTGACGATCGTTATTCTTGTTGGATCCATGTACCGGCGCATAGCGGCGCTGATCTGTTCGGGTGTGAGCGCCTTGAGCTTCGCGTCAAGATCACCGTCCCACTGAAGCGTCCGCCCGATGAACAGATAATTGTTCAAACGACCTGCCAACTCATTATCTTGCGCGCGGCTTACCTGGCGTGATTGCAGGTAACCGGATTTGGCGGCTTCCACTTCCTCAGCCGTGAAGCCATCCTTGATCATGCGAGCGATCTCTTCCTTGAACGCGGCTTCGAGCTTCTCGACGTTCTGCGGTGCATAGATCGCATTGGCGGTGAAGCGCCCGTATTCATCCAGCGCGCTGATATTGATGCCGGAGCCGACACCGTAACTCAACCCATCCTTCCCGCGAATGCGCGAAGCGAGGCGCGAGTTCAGGAAGCCGCCGCCCAGCATGTAATGGCCGAGCAGCAGCGCCGGGTAGTCGGGGTTATCGTCACGAATTTTCAGATTGAACCCGGCGACGAAAAATGCGTTGGCCTTATCGGGCGCTGGGAGCGATTGGTTGGTCGCCGCAACGTCCTTGTACAAGGTAGGCACGCGCGCAAACTTCTTCGGACTTTTCCAGTTGCCCAATAGATCGACGGCCAGTTTACTGATCTCTTTGTTGTCGAAGTCTCCCACGACGGTCAACTGCGCGTCGGAAGCGCCGTAGAAGTCTCGGTAGAACTGCTTGGCCTCATCGAGAGTGATGGCATTCAAGTCGGCGACATCTTCTTCAGTTGTAGTGACGTAGCGCACGTCGCCCTTTGGGTAGGGGCTGAGGTGGCGATTGAACGCTGTGAAGGCGATTTGCGTCGGTTCGCTTTTCTGTTGCTCGATGGCGGCAAGATTCTCCTGCTTGAGCAGCTCAAACTCGTTAGCAGGAAACACAGGCTCACGCAGAATTTCTGCGACGAGACGCATCACGGCCGGCAAGTTCTCGCGCGTGGTCTCAACGGAAACGCCGGCCTGCGTCGAGCCACCGAAAACGAATGCGCGCGCCTTTAGTCGATCAAGCTCGTCCCGAATCTGCTGGCGCGTGTGTTTTGCGGTGCCGCGCATTAGCATTCCGCCGGCCATTCGAGCAGCGGTTGCGCGATTCAGCAGAACCTTCTCGTCACCGTAGCGGAGGGTCATCTGCACCACCACTTTGCCGCCGCGCGTCTTCTTGGGCAGCAGCGCCAGCTTTATTCCGCCCGCGTCGCTGCGTATGGTGCGCGATTCAATGTTTGCAGGTGAAGGATCAAACGCCTCGCCTGCCACAACGCTTGCGTCGCCCTTGTAGTCTTTTAGCGCCAAGGTCAAGTCCGGCGTTGCCGGAATCTCCGCCCGGTCGGGTTTAGGCGTTGGGATGAACAGCCCAACCGTGCGATTGGCAGGTTTGAAATACCGCGATGCCACCTGGGAAACTTCTTCAGGTGTAATCTTGCGCAGGCGGTCGCGGTGCAGGAAAAACAAACGCCAGTCGCCCGCGGCGATAGATTCGCTCAGTGTGAGCCCTACCTGATCCGAGTTGTTCAGCGCCAGATCGATGTTTTTCAAAAGTTGAGCGCGCGCCCGTTCGACTTCTTCTTTAGTGGGCGGGTTTGTGCCAATGCCTTCGATGGTCTGAATGAGCGTGTCGCGAGCCGCTTCAAGCGAGTCGCCCTGCCTGACTTCGGCGCCGAAGACGGTCAGCGTAGGATCACGCCACTGAAAATCAAAACCGAAAATAGAACTGGCCTTTTTTGGTTCGACCAGTGTCTTATGCAGTCGACCTGAAGGAGTGTCGCCCAGGATCTGCGCGATCAGGTCGACGCCGGCATAGTCGGGATGTGAACCGGAAGGCACATGATAGACGGCTTGCACCAACTGCGTGTCGCCTACGCGCCGAAGCGTGACTGCGCGCTCGCCGTCCTGGGTCGGCTCGGACGTGTAGATTTTTTGCAGTGTGCGACTGGGGCGTGGGATGGACGAGAAATACTTGTGCACCAGCGCCAGCGTTTTCGGTTCATCAAACTTACCGGCGATCAGCAGCACGGCGTTATCGGGCTGATAATAAGTCCGATAGAAAGCCTGGAGGCGTTCAATCGGCACGTTTTCAATGTCGGAGCGCGCGCCTATCGTTGTCTTGCCGTAGTTATGCCAGATGTAAGACGCGGCCATCGTGCGATCGAGCAGCACCCTGAAAGGGCTGTTCTCGCCTAACTCAAACTCGTTGCGCACCACAGTCATTTCGCTGTCGAGATCCTTCTTCGCTATGTGAGAGTTGACCATCCGGTCGGCTTCAAGATCGAGGGCCCAGTTGAGGTTCTCGTCGGTCGCGGCAAAAGTCTCGAAGTAGTTGGTGCGGTCGGTCCAGGTAGTGCCGTTGGGACGCGCCCCGTGTGCGGTGAGTTCCTGTGGGATGTTTGGATGCCTGGGTGTGCCTTTGAAGACCAGGTGTTCGAGCAGGTGTGCCATGCCCGTCTCGCCGTAATTCTCGGTGGCCGAGCCGACAAGATAAGTTATGTTTACCGTGATTGTCTGCTTGGTCTGATCGGGGAACATCAGGACGCGGAGGCCGTTTTGCATGCGGTACTCAGTGATGCCCTCGACTGAAGTCACCCGTTCAATGCCTTTGGGCAGGGCAGGCGCAGTTGTAGCCTGTTGTGCAGGGGCAGCGGGTTGAGCAATAACCAGGTTGCTTTGTAAGGGGAATACTGCCAGCGCGCAGACGAATAGCGGCGCCAAAAACTTCGAGGCACGTCTCATAAAACTAACTCCTTCTGATTGGGTGTTGAGTCTGACTAGCGGGACAGACTTTCATTTATTTGCGACGATTGCTGACAGGGGTGCTCAAAGCAACCCGAATTACGGGCAAAAACTCAGGGAGACCTAATTGGTTTTAAGAGTTTAGCGGTGCGACCTTGCGGACGTTCACAGCAAACCAGCGACGCGAATAGCGTGGACTTTATGCTGGCGTCAGAGCGCTGTCAAGGGCATCTGGGCTGGCAGGTACTGGTTCAGTTTGGTCAGAAGGTTTGAATATCCCAGCCAACGGCCGAGGGAGTGGCAGCGAGTCAACTCAACCAGCGTCTCAGCCACCGGCGCTTGGTGAATCGCAAGACAAGCACCGAAACTCCCGCACTCAGCCAACCGCCTGCAACTTCCTACCATCCAAAAACCCGGCTGTACAGGAAGCCCCTCTCGCAGTTGCTGCCGGACACTTCTGAGGGGTCCGCAGGAGTGTTTCGTTAGGGCCTCTGGAGCGCTAACCCTCGGAAACAGCAGGGCGTTATAATCAGCAGTTCGCATTTCAGTAGCATTTGATAGGAATCAAACCCGAGAAACTATGACTAGACTAATTGGAATTCTTCCCAGATTGCTTCCGCTTTTCGCGGCGTATTTTGCTCTCCTTATTCCGGTCGGCGCCCAGCAGCCGGCGCCCCAGCCAGCCGGCGCCCGCTTCGACATCACAAACTATCGCATTGAAGCGCAATTGATCCCCGAGCAGCATATGTTACGGGCCGGCGCGGACATCACCCTGGTTCCGCAGGAGGCCACCCGCTCACTCGTTTTCGAACTGAACGGATCACTCCGTGTTGAAAGTGTCGAACGCGATGGCAAACCGCTAACCGGTTTAGTTCAAGACCCGGTCGGCGTGGGTGCACTTGGTCCCAGCGTTCGCATCGATCTCGGTCAGATTGTTCCGGCAAACCAACCCATGACCCTGCGATTTCGCTGGAGTGGTGCACTGATCTCGCCCGAAGGTGGTCCGCTGGCAACGAAACGTCTCGCCTATATCGGCACGGAAGGTTCGTACCTGATGTATGCCGCGCGCTGGTTCCCCTTCCACGACTACGCTGTCGATCATGCTACCTCTGACATCACCTTGATCGTGCCGACCGGGGTCCAGGTAGCCGGTACCAGTGACGACGCGGTGGTCGCCCAACAGTCACCCAAAGAGGGCGCGACACGGTTCCGTTTTGTTCATCGGCAACCGGTGCTGGTGGGAAACTTCGTTGCCGGTCAATACATCAACAAGAACCTGCGCTTCGGTAATTACGACATCCAGTTCTATGCCAAGCCTGGCAGCGAAGGCCGAATAAATGGTTATGCCGAACTGATGGGTCACGTGCTGGAGTTTTATACCAAAATTTATGGTGCACCCTTGTTTGGCACTCGGCTGGTAGTGGCCCAGGTGGACGACGACACCCTCGACACCTACTCGGGGCCGGGAATGGTTTTTCTCGGCTCGAAGATGTTCGACAGTTCTCGCCCGCTGCCGGAAGAAAAACTGCAGCGCGAAGTCGCTTACCAATGGTGGGGCCAGACAGTGGGATTGAAGTCGTTTGATGACGCCTGGCTTTCGCAAGGGTTGGCCGAATGGAGCGCTTTCGCCTATCGCGAATCCACGTTGACCGGTGGCGCGTTCGATGCCGCGCAGCGCGAGCAGCAAGAACGCGCACTTACCTTCGAGCAGACCGCTTCGATCGCGCGCGCGCCAGGCGCACTGGACGACCAGTCCGCGGCTTATCAGTCAATCGTATTCCACAAAGGCTCGATGGTATTTCGCATGCTGCGCGAGACAATCGGCAAGGAGAAGTTTGACCGTTTGTTGGCTGACTTTCTGCAGAGATTTCGCGGCAAGAACGCTTCGATTGACGATTTCGAAAAGATGGCCACCCAGGTGGCCGGCGACAACATGCGCTACTTCTTCGCGCAGTGGGTCGAAGGGACCGGAGTTCCTGAATTCAGTGTTGACTACCAGATTATTCGGACTCGAAGCGGTAAGTTTCGCACTCGTGGAACTGTTAAGCAGACGCTGGAAACTCTGCGTATGCCGGTGCAGTTGATGCTACGCACCGAAGGAGACTCTCAGACGACTACCACGAAGTTGGAAGGCCGTAGTGAAGACTTTGACTTCGAATCAAACGGCCAGCCAATCGAGGTCGTGGTCGATCCCAACTACCGAATTCTGCGCATGTCTGAAGAGCTGCGCGTGTCAATCATCGCGCGACGCGGAATCGAGCAAATGAAGGAAGGACTCTACGCGGAAGCACAGCAGCAGTTTGAAGCGGCGTTGAAGCTCGACCGGTCAAATTCCTGGGTTTACTACAACCTTGGATTGCTCTTTCTGGAACAACGCAATTGGCAACAGGCTCTCGATAATTTCGATGCGGCCCTCAACGGTACGTTAAAGCCTTCCTGGATCGAAGTCTGGGCCCGCATCAAGCGCGGCAATGCTTACGACGCAAAGGGCGAGCGCAACCGGGCGGTTGCGGAATACAACAAGGCAGTTCAGTCAGGTATCAACTACGACAACGCACAGACGATGGCCAAAAAGTACCTTGCGGCCCCCTTCGATCCTAAGGCGCAGACAGCAGAAGCCTCCTCGCCAGGCTTCTAGCAGATCTCAAATCTCAGATCTCAGATCTGAGCCCGGCTTCAAAAGCGATCCACGAAATCACACGAAATGACACGAACGAGTTTTTCGTGTTTGTTGGTTCGTGTAAGTTCGTGGATCGCATATGTCAATCCAACCCAATGCACAAGCCAGCACGAAATTGCGGACTTAATAACCGGCAGTCAACGCTGCCGCCTATACGCCGAGGTGTAGCGGGGAGGTTCGATACTAGCTTCCAGGCGAGGATCGGGGATTGGCGCCGTGGCGACCAATTGCAGGGGGATGACGCCTGCCCAGACCGGTAAAGTGTAATCGTCTTCGTCATCGAGCGGCGGTCCGGAGCGCACCTTTGCGGAAACTTCTTCGAGCGGCAGCGATAACACAGTCGTTGCTTTCAACTCCTGTTCAGTGGGTTCACGGACATCGTTCCACCTTCCCGGAATCACGTGCTCAGAAAACGTAATCAAGGCCGCAACTTTATCCGCAGTGTCATTAACCGTTGTCGCCCGGCCAAACACGACCACAGAGCGATAGTTCATCGAATGATGAAAGGCGGAACGTGCCAGCACAAGGCCGTCCAATAAGGTCACTGTCACACAAACATCTATGCCGCCTTTCAGTGTGTGCAACATTCGACTAGCCTGGGAGCCGTGAATGTGGAGTAGGTCGCCATGGCGTGCGTAGCCGGTAGGTATTACGAAAGGACGCCCTTCAACCGCAAAGCCAACATGGCAGATGAGCCCTTCATCAAGAATTGAGTAAACCAGTTCGCGATCGTAGACGCCGCGCGACGGCACACGCTTGAGAGTGGTGCGTTCGGTTTTTTCAAAAGGTTTCATTTGGGAGTCACGAGTCAGATGTTGGGAAACCCACGGAAAACTACAGCGGCCCTAAACGGCGACGATGGCGATCTGGTTCTGGTTCGCCAGACTGATCAGGTCTTTGCGATCAAACATCAACGTCTTGCCTGCGGAAATGCATAGGCAGGTGGCGCCGGACTCGATCATAGCTTCGATCGTGGGCAAGCCAATCACAGGCACATCGAAACGCATGTCCTGCGCAGGCTTGGCTAACTTCACCACCGTGAGCTTTCCACCGGCAAGATTGACCCGTCTTCCGCGCATCAAATTGGAAAGGCCCCGCACTAATCCACCTTTCCCGGCTTGAACCGCTCGTGCTTTTCCGAGCTTGCCCACACCTTTGCCGGCATCTTCCACCGCCGGTGCCGTCGGTTGAGTCGCTAGCGGCTCTTCTGAGCGTCCTTGAGTTAACTTGCCCGCGCGGCGGATTGTAGCGTCAGTTCCTTCCATTGCTTCAATGGCCACGCAGGCCTTACCACGCACGACTACAGTTTGACCCAGGTCGAGCCGAGCGACTTCGCGGACGATCTCCAAGCCGTATTCGATGTCCTCCCGCTCGCGGGCATCAGGTTCGCGCTCGGTTAGTGTTCCCACCTGAGGAAGATAGTCTTGAAGGAAATAAGTGGAATCAATGAGCTCGATGCCTTCGCTATTCAGTTCCTCAGCGACTGCTCCGATTAGTGAGTCAGTGTTGCGCCGGGGGAGCTTCAAAAGCATTTTCAACATGCGTGCGTCCGGCACCGCGCGGCTGAAGATTTGAACATGCTTTACCTGCCCGGCCATGATGGCTTTTTCCACTCCCTCGCTCTTGAAGTACCGAATCATTTTCCCCAGTTGGCCAATGCCGACCCATTGCACCCGATCGGCAATGAGCTCTATCTCCTGATCGGTCTCCTCATGAATGGCGACGACGGAAAGAGCAGCGCCCGCACGCCGCGCGCCTTCGAGCACCAGAAGTGGAAACTTGCCGTTACCCGCGATTAGTCCGTAGCGCATTACTTAATTACGCCTCGTTGGGAGGTCTCAATAAACCGGACGAGTTCCGCGACTTCCTGGCAATCGGGAATCAATCCCCTGATCTGCTCAAGGGCCTGAGAGGTGTTTAGTTTGGAGGAAAGCAACGAGCGAAAGGCGTGATGTAGCGACTTGATGACTTCTCGGGAATAACCACGACGCTTCATGCCGGTAGTGTTTAAACCAAAGCAGCGGGCATGATTACCGACCGTCAAGGCAAAAGGCAAAGCGTCTTTGACGACGACTGAGTAGCCCCCTATATAAGCTTCGCGCCCTACCCGACAAAACTGGTGAATGCCTGAGTAGGCGCCCACATTTGCAC
>JBPCMM010000261.1:0-3946 GCA_051002255.1 Pyrinomonadaceae bacterium | reverse complement strand
CCCGAGACGATCGCCTGAATGCCGCTACCGCAGAGGCGATTTACCGTCAAGGCGGGGCGTTCGAATGGCACTCCCGCTTTGAGGGCAACGTGCCGTGCACCGTAAATCGCGTCGCCGGAAGTTTGCAGCGCGTTACCAATAACTGCGTGGTCGATTTCGTCAGGAGCCACGTTGGTAGCTTCGAGTGCACCTTTCGCGGCCACTGCGCCCAAGTCGATTGCCGAAACGTCTTTTAGCGCGCCTACATACTCGCCCATCGGCGTGCGCTTACCACCTACAATGAATACATCAGTCGACATATTTCTGCTTCGCACCTCATTGAGAAGATTTCTGCCGAAGGGAGAACCTCTGAGGGTAGCAAATAGAAAAAGAGTGCGTCAATTTCGCGCTCGGCAAGGTGCTGGTTCAGTTTGAGCATGTCTCCGGGCCCAGGCGTCGTCACTCGGTTGCACAGACGGATTGCCAAACGAAATGCGCGTATGGCATATTTCGGCTCTCAAGGTCGCTGCTCTCATTGCCTCGCGGCCCATCACCGGCGATTTTTCAAAGGGGGTATTAATATGAATTTTCCGGAGTTGCTGCCTGCGCTTCACGCGCCAGAAACCTCATCTTTGCCCTAGCTCTAGGACTGGCAGCTACCGCTCTTGTGCCCCAGCCCATACGCGGACAAGGGTGGGACCAGATCGAACGTGGACGAGCCCTTTCAATGCTCAACAACGTCAAAAATGAGCTTAAAAAGAACTACTACGATCCCGGCATCCGCGGCATGGACGTGGACGCGCGTTTCAAAACCGCAGAGGAGAAGGTCAAGCAGGCCTCCTCGCTCGGCCAGGCCTTCGGCATCATCGCCCAGGCGTTGCTCGACCTTAACGACTCGCACACCTTCTTCAGCACGCCCCCACGCCCAGTCAGCGTGGAGTACGGGTGGCAAATGCAGGCCATCGGCGATCAGTGCTTCGTAGCAGCCGTCAAGCCTGGCAGCGACGCCCAAGCCAAGGGTCTTAAGCGTGGAGACTTGGTGGTATCCATTGACGGCTTCAAACCCACGCGTAAAGAACTCTGGAAGGTCGAGTATTACTACTACGCGCTGAGTCCTCGCCCGGGCATGAAGCTCGTCGTGCAGAGTCCCGGCCAGGAGCCACGCCTACTGGAGATAGCGGCTAAGGTGAAACAAGGGAAGAGAGTCTTAAACTTGAGCGGCACCGGAACTTCGGACCAGGACGTAAACGACGTAATCAGAGAGTCGGAAGATGCTGACCGGCTGATGCGCCACAGGTTTCAGAAAGCTGGCAACGTGGTCATCTGGAAGATGCTCACCTTCGCCTTCGAGCCGGAACAAGTAGACAGCCTCATGAACGATCGCGTCAAAGGTAACAGCGAGCTGATCCTGGATCTCCGTGGCAACCAAGGCGGTTACGTCAGCACGCTGGAGCGGCTTGCAGGATACTTCTTCGATCACGACTTAAAGATTGCTGATCGTAAAGGGCGTAAAGAGAAGAAACCCATTCTAGCGAAGACCCGAGGGAAAGATGTTTTCCCTGGAAAGTCATTGTACTGGTTGATAGCAAATCCGCTTCCGCTTCGGAACTATTCGCGCGCCTGATACAGATCGAAAAGCGGGGCCTCGTGATTGGTGATGTGTCGGCGGGCGCTGTAATGCAGTCGAGGTTTTACGGACATGAGCTAGGGGTCGACACTGTCGTCTTTTACGGCGCTAGCATTACCGACGCCGACGTAATCATGACTGACGGTAAAAGTCTCGAACACACCGGCGCCATTCCAGACGAATTGCTCAGACCAACACCTGAGGATATGACGGCCAACCGCGATCCCGTGTTGGCACGGGCGGCTGAACTATTGGGAGTGAAACTTGATCCTGCGAAAGCGGGGGCGATGTTCCCAATCGAGTGGAAATAGGTTAGTCAGTCGATGAAACGATGCGTGGCGCGGTAGCGATGGAGTAGCTCCTCCAAAAACCCTTCATAAGTAAAAGTTGCGACGTCGTAAGCGGGACGAACCTTGTACATGATGGGTAGCGAAACACGCCAGGCCATCCATTGGCGCGGTACGTCCTGCAGATCCCAGCGTCGCCGTAGAAATGTTTCCACTACCTGGATCTCGGATTCCGTTAGCCCGCCGAGATCGGCGGTGAACTCCACCGGTTTGAACGATCGACGTTGGGCCGGATCACTCACCTCCGCAGCAAACACTTGAGCAAAAGCCGGGGCCTCTGTCTCACGCTCGCGCACCACCACCGTGCCGGCCACCAGGTCTCCGACTCGCTGATCTCTCGCCGTGCTGAAAACTGAAATCAATCCAATTGAATAGAAGGGCGCGGGCATCATGTCGAAACTGCGCAGTAAGTTTCTGACGGAGGCCTCCCAAAAAGTCACCGGACGGCCGTCTTCGCGAATTACACGCAGCTTGAGCCAACGCTTTCCAGGAGTCTGTCCGTTCCAAAGCCACTCAAAGAAAGCGAAGTAGCCGGTGATGATTAGAAACAGAACGAGGATTAAGACTGCGTAGACCCACTTCGGCGCGCTCGTAAGCTGATCACTCAAACTGGAATAGTTTGCCAGCGTGAGGAAAGCGATCCCCATCAGGATCATCGTTAGAGCTTGTATGGCATGATCGATTGTGCAGGCGAGAAAGCGGTTGCCAATCGAAGCCAGGGCGAAGTGCAATGGCACGCGCTCAGGCGTCTCGATAATTAGAGTGTCTTCTGTTGAGATCGCTGCCGACATTTCGCTAGAGCGCGCCGAGCTGCTTGAACATGCTCATGAAGTCGAAGTTGTTCCACGCCTCGACGATCTTGCCATTACGCACACGCACGATGGTTATGCCGGTGATCTCCATCGGCTGTTGGGTCGCCGCGAAACCCAAACTATCTGACTGATGTTTGCCGCGCACGGTGCATCGTGCCGCGACCTTGTCCTCCTCGGTAACGGTGTCCTCAACGACGACTTCGATGTCGGGAAAGGCAGCCCGGAACTTGCGGAAGAAGGGCTTGAAACCGGTGGCCCCGCGCAAAGGCTCCCCGCCCTCGTCAGCCAGGCCATAGGCGATACCGTCCTCCGCAAACATCTCGTCGATTGCTTCTTCCCGCCCTTGTTCCACACCTCTTCAAACCAGCGACGGATGAGGGCCCTGTTTTCATCTGACATAGTTTGCTCCTTAAGATGCAAGCCAATCTGACAATAACGGTTTGTAATGTTTCGCAGGTCAACGCCGTTAGGCGCGAAATGTTTCTAGTTCCGAATCATACTGACCTCTGAAGCTCGATAGGAGCGAAATGTCACATGCCGCTCCTAACGGAGCTGGGAATTCATTGGAACTTGCCTCCTATAAACATCACGCTCCTACGGAGCCCTTGTCTCTGGGCCCACGTGAATTACGCTTCGCCCACGCTCTTCCGCACCGCATGCAAGTGTACGGCTCGACCCTGAAACTTTCACGCCCCGCGTACGCGAAGGAAGCGGCGCTTGCCGACTTTGATTAGTAAAGACTCTCCCCCGATCAACACGGTCCCCGCATCGGTTTGAGTAACGCGCTCGCCATCGACTCGAACGCCACCCTGCTCGATCAGTCTGCGGGCGTCCGTCATTGAAGTGGCAAGTCCCGCCGCGACGAGCAACTGTGGCAGCTTCCAGTGTTGCGCCGGAACCATTTTTTCCTCTACGTCCGGCGGTGCCTCCTTGTAGACAAATATCTTCCTAAATTCTTCCTCGGCTGCCTCAGCGGCTTCCTGGGAGTGAAAGTCAGAAATGATGCTTTTGGCAAGTTCAACTTTAAAGTACTTCGGGTTGCTTTCCCCTGACTTGGCAGTGGCCTGCATGTGCTCGATTCTTTCTATGCTTGCGTCCGTCAGCAGTTCATAGTAACGCCACATGAGATTGTCCGAGATCGACATTACCTTGCCAAAGATCTCCGCCGACGGCTCATTGAT
>JBPCMM010000260.1:0-18622 GCA_051002255.1 Pyrinomonadaceae bacterium | reverse complement strand
CAGGACCTTGCCGACCAGATTGCTCTTGAACTGCACAACCTCGAAGCGAACTGCGTTTTGGATGCGATAATAGTAGGCCGCGAGTGCGACGAGCAGAACGAGGATGAGCAGCAGACTGCGAAGGTATCGCTTCCAGCTCTTGTTTTGATTGGTGGTCAAAGGAATCCGTCGATCCGCGTGGTATTAAACACCAACGTAGGGCGGGCAGGTCGCAGACAAAACTATCCGCGGTGCGAAACTGAAGTTCATTTGACATTTCTGGCAGCGGAACGTCAAGAGAATTCAGAAGATAAGTACTGGCCAAATCTGGGTGGCCGACCCTTACGTCAACCAAGGGAAACGTTAGAGACGATCCACGCGGGGTCCCCCCGCGGGCAGACCGCGTGGGGTGCTAGGAAATCGCACGAAAGGACACAAACAAACTCTCTTGTCGGTTCGTGTGATTTCGTGGATCGCTTCAGTAAACTGAGGTTAGCTCAGAAAGTTTAGGAATCTTGATTCGCTGGAATTGTAGCCAGGAAAAACGGCTTGCACGTTGGGAGTCCCCAGGTGCTTCCTGGCAACCTCACCGAACACGTCGCGGAAGTCGGTCGTCAGAGCGAGGTCGCGACCTTCATACAAGTGCTCGCTCTTCAACCCGGGCCAGCTGCCGTAGACCTTGCCGCCCCGAACATTGTTTCCGATCACAAACATTGCGTTCGCGTGACCATGGTCCGTTCCGCGATTGCCGTTTTCACGCACCGTGCGTCCGAATTCTGACATCGTCAGGATCACTACATCATCCATAAGCTTACCCAAATCCGTGGCCAGTGCGGCGATGCCTCCACTAAAATCCTGCAATCGATTTGCTAACTGGCCGCGCGAGTTTCCCTGGTTGACGTGAGTATCCCAGCCGCCAATATCGGTGAATGCTACTTCCAGACCCACGCCGGCCTTGATGAGCTGGGCAATCTGGAAAAGCGAATTGCCAAAAGATGATCGCGGATATTGCGCTCCATTTTCCGGCTGATACTGGCCGGGATTGGCTTTCTTCAAGAAATTTACCGCTTCGAAAGTTTCCTTCCCGGTACCGCCCAAGACGTCGTTGACGCTTTGGTCGTAGATGGCTTCGAAACCGCCCTGCACACTCGACGAGGACTGGCCCGCGCGAATCGTGAAATCGGCGAGGTTCGAGATCGTCAGAGTGGGGGCACGGCCCTGCATTATCCGAGGCATGGTCTGAGTCAGTGAAACCGCGCGAAACAGCGACCGAGTGGGATCAGTTTTGCTTTGCAGATAACGATTGAGCCATCCGTCTGGAGTTCCCTTTCGACCCGGTGTGGCCGATTCCATATAGTCCTGGGCGTCGAAATGAGACCTGGTGTTGTCCGGCGAACCGACCGCATTGACGATGGCGAGCCGCTTGGAATCCCACAGCGACTTGAACGGTGTAAGCACTGGATGCAAACCAAAAAAGCCGTCGAGATCGATCACCGCTTCTGCGTTACCAGGTTGTGGCTTGGGAATCGCAATCGCCGGGCGCAAATCGTAATACGCTCGCTCACCGTGGGGCACCACCATGTTGAGACCATCAACAGCGCCCCGTTGAAAAATCGCGATCAGAGTCTTGCGGCGTTCGCCGGTTAGCCGATTACGAGTTTGTGCAAGCAACGCCCGTTCGAGAAACGCTGGCGCGGAAAGTGATAGTCCGATGCTGGCAAGTGCAATACCGCCCGAGCTCAAAAAGAATCTACGATTCATACTCATGACCTCATGTTTGGGGTTTCGAGTTACGGGTTCCGAGTTTGAGTGCTTAGCAACTACAAACTCCAATCCCGAAACTCAAAACTGATTACTGTCTCTGAAACTCCGGTGATCCCAATATCAGACCCACAATTCTGGTTACCGGGTCCGCAATGTTCGCGTCAGCCCGGGCTAGTTGCTGTCGACGCTGACGAGGCTGAATGTCCTTTCCGTTGTTGCCCACTAGCTTGTCTGTCCGGCTTGCTGCCTCAACAGCGATCGGCGGTCCAGCCTCCTGATCCAGCTGCTTCAAAAGCGTCTCTCTCGTGCTGGGAGAAATCTCGCCGGCGACAATCAGGCTCAGGAAGCGGTCCATGATGGTGGCTTTGTCGACAGCCTGCCCCTTTGCATCACCAGCGAAGCGCTTGAGGTCCACACGCGTGCCGGGAATGCGATTGCTGGCCAGGGTCAAACCAAAATTCAACCGCTCCAGCAGTCCCCCGGTATTGACCCAGCTTTCCGCAGTGTCTGAATAACCGTTTGGCGTCTGGTAGAGATAGAGCGGTTCGCCCATCCTGGCGATCCATTGATGCAGTTGCGGGCTGCCATTGGTTTCAGCGCCCAGCGTCCGAATCGCGCTAATTGCCAGCTCAAAAGGCCGCTTAACTTTTGCGCGATATGCTTCCGGTGAGATGAACTCTGGCGAAAAGAAGATCGTCTTCAGTGTTTCCCGAATATCACCATTACTTTTTGTGAACTGGGCGGCAACGCGATCAACGAGTGCGGGAGGAGGGTTATCCTGCACGAAGTAGCGTGTTAGTTTGGTCGCCATAAATTTCGCCGTTGATGGATGGCGGGCAAGCAGGTCGAGTACGAGAAGGCCATCCTTCATTCCGCCACCGGCGGGAATCTTCTGGCCAAGTACTATCTTTTCGCCTTCGTCGTGCATGCGAGCATTGAAATAGAACTTGCCCGCATTCTCCCGCGCTCCTGCTCCCATGAGAGCCATCGCCGCCGCGCCGCCGCCGCGCGGCGCAAAGATGGTCCAACCCGTGAAACAGCGCGCCACTTCCTGCACGTCCTTTTGAGTGTAACCACCGTCGACGCCTAGCGTGTGCAGTTCCATCAACTCGCGTGCGTAGTTTTCGTTAATACCCCGCGGCCGCCTGGGTTGCTGAGCCGGCGCCTGCGGCATATTCGCACCCTCCGGCGCTGGCCTCATTTCCGGATAGCGATCCATTCGTCTCTGTCGCTGATCTTCCATCGAACTACCCAAGTTTGATTTGCCCTGTGCCCGCCTGCGATTTGGTCCGTTGGATCCAACCCGTGCGTTCGGGCTGGCACTCTGAAAGTTATCGAGATAAAAAAGCATCGCGGGACTCTGCGCGGTGGCCAGCAACAGATCATGAAACTTGCCCAGTGTATTCGGGCGGATCGTGTCGCGATCATAGGATGTCAGCAGCCAGCGATCGGCGCCCTTGCCGGCGAACACGTTGAAGTGGTTGGTCCAGAAATCGACTAAGACCTCCTGCAGCTGGCGCTCGCTGTAAACCGCTCGCAGGATGCGCGACGCTTGCAGCTCAGCCGTAATCCGTTGCGGTTGTTGCAATCCGTTCTGCAAGTAATAATCGCGAATTATGCGACGATACTCTTCATTGTTTCCCCCCGCGCCAACAGGATTGTCTCGACTGCCATTAGGCTCGTTGCCCGTTTTGGGCATCGCGTCCGGTTTCACGGATTCGCCGGAAGCGGGCTGCCCCGGAGTCTGTGATTCAGAAGCCTTGCCCTTGTTTTGCCGTGCGGCAGCCAGGTCCTCTGGAAGATCGCCACGCCGTTGAAGCTGACGGATTAGTTGACCGGGCTGAGGATATTTCTCATACAACTGTGCTGTGCTCATCGACAGCGTAGGAAGGTCCTTCACTTTTGTTTCTGCAAGCGCGTCGGATATTTTCCCGGGATTGAGTTGCTGTTCAATGTAGCGCTCAACTCCCATCGCTTTCACGCGCTCCACGTCTCCAGGGCGTGCACCGAAACCCAGCCGGTTTAGCACGTGCAGAATGAGTTGTTCTTCGCTGAGCCGAGTCGCCCGCGCCTTCTTTTTCTGCTGAGCACCAACATCGATCGAAAGCGTAGTCGCAAATACCGCCGCCATAGCCAACAGGGCCAAGCCGCACCGAGCGATCTGGACTGCGGAATTGACGCTTTGTCCGGAGATTTTCATATAGCACCTTTAATCATTCCCTTATGCCGAAAATTAAGGCGAACACTGTCACCACGTTAGACGCTCATGGATGGTGGGCGGTTGAAGAAAGTGACTGACTTGGAAGATGACTGACGCTCTCCTGAGGTAGGTCAGCGGGCTGCTGAAGGCGGAGTGGGCTATTCTGAGGAGGATAGGGCGATCCACGAAATCACACGAAATGACTCGAACTCAGGGTATTTTCGTGCGGTTTAGTGTGATTTTGTGGATCGTTCTTAGTCTTTAAATCAAGGGATAGACATTAGGGGCGTGGCTGGGTTGGCGTCGCCGGGCGAGTTGCGGGTGCGGTTCTGCCAAGAGGACGGGGAAAACTTACCGCACTTCGGTTACCTTGCTTGTCAATCGAACGCACTCCGAAAAAGACGTTATCTTTGGATAGTCCTTTCATCGTGTAGCTCGTAACGTTGCCAACCCAGCGGGAGTATGTCCAAACGGCCGAGGTAGTGTCGCGCCAGAGAATTTCGTAGCCCGCGAGATCCGGTTCCTCGTTCGCATCCCATTTCAAATCCGTGTCGTTGGACAAACGGGCCGTCAGGATAGCGACGTTCCTGGGTCTCGCCGGTGCGAGCGCCAGCATTGCCAGATTGGCAGCATTCACGCGCGCCACATTGGCTACGTAGGGATAGTCAACAAACTCGGGCAAGTCACCAAACTTGATTCCATTCTCCATCCGTACATTTTGATGTTGATGACGGTATTCTTCGTTGGGCTCCGTGAAGCGCACGGCTGCAAAGCCTCGCTCGAGAAAAGGAATGTGATCGCCGCCGCGCCCGTAGCGGTCGCGCCGATAGACCATTGTCACCTTCATGTTGGGCACGTAGCGTTCTCCGGTCTCTTTAATGAACCGAGCAAGCTGCCGCGAAGCAGAATCGTTCTCTCCTCCGACGCTGCGACGAACATTCGCTTCTTCGGGGGTCTCACTGGACGGTACGCCTTCTGAAAAGACACGCACTGTGCGACGGTCGCGCACGCCGTTTCCTCCCAAGGTGTTTCCTACGATGTCGTTGGTAAGCATCGCTTCAACGTTTGCGCCCCTCTGCTTTGCTTGTTCCGCAAAGTAAGTCGAACCCAGAAGACTCTGCTCTTCTCCGGCAACTGCCATGAAAACAATGGTCGCATCAAACTTGTATTTTGCCATTACCCGCGCCATCTCTAAAACCGCCGCCGTGCCGGAAGCGTCGTCATTCGCTCCGGGCGCATCGCATTTCCCATCGGTCGGGCTACCGCACATTGAATCGTAATGCCCACTAACTACGTAAATCCGATTCTCGGATTCTGGTTGAGTACCTCTTAACGTGGCAACGACATTTGTAATCACAGTTGGCGTGGGAATGCGCGCAGTCTTTTGTTGCTCGTAAGCCTGCTTCTTGACGGTCATACGCCCGCCGGAGCTTTCCGCTGCTTTCAAAAATTCGCTATAAAGCCAATCGCGAGCGGCGCCGATTCCGCGGTTAGGATCGTCTTGTGTCGAGAGGGTGTTGCGTGTGCCAAATGAAACCAGTTTACGAATCATGCGCTCTATGCTACGTGTGTCGATCGACTTAACAATCCGCGCGATGTCTTGATTACGGGTGACCCTCACGTTCAACTGGGCCGCGGTTCCAGGTCTAGCCGGCCTCGTTTCCTGTGCCGCCAACTGCAACCCTGGCAAGAAGACGCTCAATACCAAACAAAAGGAAAGAGTTCGCCATAGCGAACAAGAGTATCCAGGTATTCTCATCGGATCAGGCTCCCTCAATATGGAATGTTCTTTACTGCGAGCCACGTTCAGATGGTTCACGATACGCGGGAGAGAAAGTGCGTGTTGTATGTTCGGTAACACTCGGAACGGGCTCAAAACGAGGTGGCAGTTGTTGCGGCTTAGCTCTTTCAGATGCGGGCCTGATGTGCTGAGGCGCTGAGGGTTGCCTTTGCACGCTCACCATTTTCGACCAGAAGCGAATCAGCATAGTTGAACAGCCGAACAGCGTTGCCATTCCGAAGAGAAGCATCCACGTGAGTGCTGCGGGGTGAACGTGCATCTCAGCCAGTCCCGTGATTGCGCCAAAGATGATCCCGAGTCCGCCGGTGATGGTCAAACCGATCACTACAGTAGGAGCCGTTAGACTGACTGGAGCGGTTATCGGGGCTGGCAGGCTACTCGGTGGCAACGTCAGATTTGCGCCGCATCGATTGCAATACTTCAACTCAACGGTGATCTCGTTGCCACAGGTGGGACAATACATTAATGCCTCCGATCAAAGCGCGACACTTCCGAGAAAGGGGTTCTCGAGGCGGTACCAGTTCTCTTTTAAGTCAAGAAGTTCAGAGTTCCACCTTTAGGTTGCGGCTATCAATGCGGCCAAGCTAAAGCTTAGACTCTAAACTAAACCGCCAGTGTTTCCGAAACGTGCTGCTAATGTACCACCATGCGATCTGGATAGGAATAAGCAGGCGGGGATGGAACTCAGCGAATTCGGTAGGCTCGGCCCTTCCAGACTACAACCACTTCACCAGGCAGTTGCGCCGCGATGGCGCGAATCCCGGGCTCGTCCGCGACGAGAGCGCGAAACTGCTCGGAGCCCCGCACCAAGGTGGTTGTCGCCGTGGATGATTGGTAAGCAGTGTCGATCCAAACGCCTCCTTGCTGCCGAAACCGTCGGCCGGAAACAGTGCGAGTGTCCGCCGTGTCGTCGTTTGTCTTCGCTCCCGCGCCACTTGCAGGTTTTGCCTCGAGCTTGCGCAGCCTTTCTTGGCTCTGACCAATCAGTGCACCCGTTCGGGACTGCGGGCGAGCAACCTGATTCTGGCTGTCATCTGTTCGCGCGCGAGCTCCTTCTTGCTCTCGCGCCGATTCGTCTTTTTCCTTATCAGCTTCTCCCTTTTGACGGGCGGCAACTTCGGTTCGTGACTCGGTATGTGTTGTTTGAGGTTTCGGAGGGGAAGCTGCCACCGGCTCGGGAGCATAGGACGGTGAAGCAACTCCTGCAGCTTTTCCCGCGGAGGCGTCTCTATCAGAAGTGACACTCACAGAATCCGTGGGCCTTGCATTGTTTGAAGTCTCATTTCTCTCAGCTGTCTTCGCTTGGTCGCCCCCACCTTTGCCGGTACTAGTGCGGGACTCAGAGGACTGCCTTTCTTCAATAGCGGCAGCAGAGTCTCCCGGTGCCGCGGGTGAGTCAGTTTGTTTTGTTTCAATTGTGGCATCGCGCGAGGCCGCCGGCTGATTCTGGGCCACGAAACCAGGCTGGGGCTGTTCTCTAAGTGCAACCAGACCAACCGCAATAAATACAAAGAGCGCGAGTGCGGGCACCGCATAACGCAAGAGATCGGGAGAAAAGAGGGCGCCGAGCTTGTGCAATAGACTTACTGAAGTCTTTTGCGAGACCGAATGTTCGCGGACGTTGGCACCGGATGCTGACGTTAACTCTGAAACAATCTTGCGGCAGCTCGAACACTCCGCCAAATGCGAGGTGTAGCGCGCGCGCGCCGCAGCCGGCAAGGCTTGTTCAGCGTATGAGCTCAACTCATCGGCATCCAGATGCATTGCCGGGTGATCTTCAGGCGCAACAGAGCGGGAGCCCTCCCGCCGTGCCAGGCTGCGTAACAGAAGATCCATTTCGTCGTTTTCAGTCTGCTTCATTTGATGCCCTTATAACGGCCATCTTTAGAACGCACCCTCCTGGAATAGCTTGCAGCCGCTATGAGTAACAAATCCGGAGTCACTCTCGGGCCTTTACTTTAGCCTCGCTAACGGTTCCGCCCGCAGCCAACAGCGGCTCAAGATCGGCCTCCAAATGTAGAGCTACCTGAGCAAACGCGGCTTCCGTTTCGGTCTTCGTCCAACCCAGATCAGTGACCAGAATACTCTCCACGCGCTCTCGCAACTCCCCATGAATTCTTGTCAGCCGCCGGCTCGCTGTTGCCTCATGCACTCCCAGGACTCTGCCCGCTTCTCGCAAACGAAGACCGTCAAAGTAGTAGAGCTTCACCAATAGTCGATCTTCGTCGGAGAGTTCTTTTATGGCTCGCGCGAGCGCCCTTCGCATCTCGGCTCCAGCTAACTTATCCGAAATCGCTTCCTCTGGATTAAGCGCGGCGGTAGCAAGGTACAATTCCTTCCCATCGTCACCCCCACGCGCCAGGCGGTCAAAGTCCGAGTCGTCTTCAGTCTGGACTGTGCGTGATTGCTTGCGGTGCTGATCAATAGCAAGCTGGGCCACCACGGCCCGTAGCCATCCTGCCAACGAGCCGCGGCCGGAATAGTAGGCAAGTTTGCCAGCCGGCTTTCCGTCGGGGCGCACGCGCAACCCATAAAGTTCCGCCCAGATCGATTGTGCCAAGTCTTGAGCGCCGTCTTCGTTGGAGCTCGCTGACCGGGCCGCCGAGCGTACCGTTGGCGTGAAACGTTCGACAAGGTCGCTCCACGCGCTCTCATCACCCAGTTCGCAAGCCATTATCAGGCACAAGTCGTCAGCTTGAAGCTCATCTATGAACTCGGCGATAGACTTGTCTGAGGCGTCCTCGCCGTCCTTCAACAAGTACTTATCGACTGACGACTTGATACGCGGTACCAACGAGCCCGAATCCAGCGAGCGAGATTCGGTGGCGCGCTCGAGTAGCCGTTTTGCGCTCGCCACTAAAAGATTCTGAATTTGCTCGCTTCTTTCGCTCACCGGGGGAATAACTCAACCAAGCCTACGTGACTTCATGCTAACACGCCGGGACATAACTGCGGTCCCATCGGTTCTTTGATGACTTATTGGTCACGAGGTTGCCGCGTAGGCCGCCGCGGGGCCCAAAGCTGCATACTTTGACACGTAAAGACGCCTACGTTAGATTCGATTGTACAGTCACGAAACCATATTTCTGAAAACATATTGCAGTCAGGCGCGAAAGCGGGTGTGTCACGATAGTTCAAGGATTACGCCTCCATGCTTCGAGTAACCGAGATTTTTCACTCCGTCCAGGGTGAGTCCACTCACGCCGGCAGGCCTTGCGCATTTGTGCGCCTCACGGGGTGTCCGATGCGATGCGTCTGGTGTGACAGCGAGTATACATTCACGGGCGGGGACCATCTTTCAATCGACGAGGTATTAACCCAGGTACAAGCGATGGGATGCAATCTGGTCGAAGTCACCGGAGGCGAACCCCTAGCGCAGCCCCAAGCATTTACACTGATAAATAAGCTGTGTGAAGAAGGGTACGAGGTTCTGGTCGAAACAGGAGGGTATGTTTCGACTGAAACCGTCGATCCGCGGGCCAAAATTATTCTCGATGTGAAGTGTCCCGGTTCAGGCGAAGATGCTCGTAACCACTGGCCCAACCTCGACGTGTTACGGGCAGACAAGGATGAGGTCAAATTTGTGATAGCCAATCGCAGCGACTGGGATTTTGCCCGCGACATCATCGAGCGCTTCGATCTGGAAAAGCGCGCCAAGGCGGTTTTGATATCTCCTATCTGGAACGGCGTAGACTTGCAGGAGGTTGCGGGTTGGATCACGACCAGCGGGCTCAACGTGCGGATGCAATTACAAATGCACAAGTACATCTGGGGGCCCGAGGCGCGAGGTGTTTGATGGGGGGTCATGAAGACGACTCGTACGAACCCTCTGAATCCGAACTAAAAAATTCGGGATCCGGCCTTGCCGTCTGCCTTGTCTCAGGTGGAATGGATTCCTGTGTTACGGCCGCGATTGCCCATGAGGAAAACGATGACCTTGCTTTGCTGCATATCTCCTATGGCCAGCGCACCGAACAGCGAGAGCGGCGAGCTTTCGACGAGATCGCTGATTACTATCAGACAAAACTCCGCCTGGCTGTTTCGATTGAATACCTGAGCAGCATTGGCGGTTCGTCGCTAACGGATCATCAGATTCCAGTAACCACTGCGAACCTTGGAGATTCAGGAATACCGTCGAGCTACGTTCCTTTTCGCAACGCGCACTTCCTGTCGATTGCTACAAGTTGGGCTGAAGTGATGCAGGCTAGTCGCATTTATATTGGCGCGGTCGCCGAGGATTCTTCGGGCTATCCTGATTGCCGCCCGGAATATTACGCTGCATTCCAACAGGTGATTGACCTGGGAACAAAACCTCAAACCGCACTCGAGATTCGCACTCCAATAATCGCCATGAAGAAGTTCGAAATCGTGCTTCGGGGGCAGTCGCTCGGAGCGCCGCTGGAGCTTACCTGGTCGTGTTATCAGGAATCAGAGCAGGCCTGTGGGGCTTGCGCTTCTTGTGCCCTCCGGTTACGGGCCTTTCGCGCGGCCGGAGTGCCAGATCCGATTCCCTATGCTCTTGACAGCCAGCGGTTTGCTTATTAACGTAGGGTGCTTCTCAGTCCTTAAATTACAACTGATCGCAGTGTCAGCGCATCTTACGGGCCTCTCCCATAATAAAAGCGAATGACAAGCCGCTGCGTTTGGAGGAATCTCATGTTTCGTAAATTTTTGTTTGCAATCTGCACTGTTGTAGCAGTGCTCTCGACGGCCTTCATCGTGTCTGCCCAGTCAGGAGAACTTCGCGGACGGGTGACTCTTAATCAGGCGGATGGGACCAAGGGTCCCGCTAGTGACGTGGCCATCGACGTGTACCGCACTGACCTCTCGGGCAAATACAATACAAAAACCAACAAGAAGGGTGAATTCGTATTCGCAGGGCTGCCCCTGGTTGGTACTTACACCATTGCCGCTAGTCATCCCAGCGCCCAGCCGACATGGGTGCCTAACGTCAAAGTTGGAAGCGGGACCGACTACAAGATCGATCTGTCGCCCGGTGATGGCAAGCGTCTGACGCTCGAGGAGATTAAAGCAGCAGAAAAACAGAATTCGGGCAGTGGCGCCTCCCCAGGCAGGTCGTCTGGTGAAAGCGCAGCCGATAAGGCAAAACGGGAAGAAATGATCCGTAAAAACGCTGAGATTGAGGTCAAGAACAGAAATATTGAGGAATCCAACACTGTAGTCGCTCGAACGTTCGCTGCGGGTAACGCCGCCCTGGAGGCAAAAAACTACGACGAAGCAATTAAGCAGTACGATGAAGGAATAGCAGCGGATCCCAGTCAGCCTGCATTGTTAACACAAAAGTCTGCGGCTATGAAAGGGCGCGGAGTCGATCGTTACAACGCAGCCATCACCTCCAAGGACGAAGCGGCTAAGGGTCCCGGAATTGAGGCAGCGAAGAGCGACTTTCGCGCCTCGGCAGAGGCTATCAAGCAAGCCGTCGACTTACTCAACGCGCAAACAGTACCTCCCGATCCGCAAGAACAGACTCGGTTCAATGCCAACAAGATCGCCGCGCTTAGCACGAGGGCTGAAGCCATGCGCCTGTTCGTGACAAAGGTTGATCAGTCCCAGGTTGAAGCAGGGCAGAAAGCATATGAAGACTACCTGGCGGTTGAGACGGACCCGGCGAGGAAATTGGCGGCGCAGAGAGGTCTGGCGCAAATGCTCTTCGATGCAAACTCCTTCGACAAAGCGCTAGCCGAATATCAGAAGATTCTGGCGACGAACTCCGATGACACCGACGCGTTGGTCAAATCCGGCATGCTTTTGTTCAACATCGGGGCAATGAACAACAACGACAAGGCAAAGTATCAGGAGGCTGCCAATTACCTCCAGCAATTTGTCGATAAGGCCCCTGACACTGATAAGCTTAAAGCGGACGCAAAAGCCATCCTGGAGGAGCTTAAGAATCAGCAGAACGTGAAGGCTGAGAAAACCATTACCACGCCGGCGCGCCGGCGGCGGCCCTAAAGGACCCAGCAATACCATTCGAAGCCGCACCCGGCACTACCCGTGTGCGGCTGTCCCTTCTTCTGCCCCCTTTTGACGCGCCTCCCCTCAACCTACTAGCTACCCCACCGCCCCACACCGTAACAAGCGACGATTTCGCCACGGGATAGACGCCCCAATCCGCACCGATTGCTGGGTTTTTACTGCCCTTTCCGCCAAAATGAAGTATTGACATGACGCGTGTTCAACATGTACTATGCACACGCAACGGTGTTGGGCGTTCTTGCTTACACCTGTGTTAACGCTTGGAAGCCAGATCTCAGATTCCCGCCCACCGCAATTAGACCGTCTCTTAGCCGTCTGAACGTCAGGAAGAAATGTCAGCCAAATTAGGTGAAATTCTCGTCCGTGAGAACCTTATTAGTGCTCAGCACTTACGTGAAGCATTAGACTACCAACGAGAACACGGCGGCCGATTAGGTTATAACCTGGTCAAGCTGGGCCTGGTGACGGACGATATGATCACGGCCGTGCTCTCACGGCAGTATGGTATTCCTTCCGTTAACCTTGACCTTTTCCAGATAGACGAATCGGTTCTCCGCCTGATTCCCCAGGAAGTAGCCCAAAAGTACTCGGTGATTCCTTTATCTCGAGTTGGCGCCACCCTGACCCTCGCCATGGTCGACCCGACCAATGTCTTCGCGATGGACGACATAAAGTTCATGACCGGCCTAAATGTTGAGCCCGTCGTCGTCGCCGAGGTAAGCATTCAACAGGCGATCGCCAAGTATTACGGTACCTCCAGAGAGATCGAGCTGGCCGCGATTTCCGGCGATGAGCCCGCCTACGAACGGAGCAACGGAAAGGGATCAAACGGCGCCGGCGGAATTACTCACGCCGACTTGGTGTCGCTAGACAGCATCGACTTCGATCACGGACGCACCGAAGACGTCGAAGTCGTCGAAGACAACGAAGAGATCGATCTGTCCACGCTGTCACGAATGAGCGAGGACGCCCCGGTCGTACGACTGGTCAACGTGCTGCTGGTTGATGCGCTCCGACGGGGCGCTTCGGATATTCACATTGAGCCCTATGAAAAGGAGCTTCGCATCCGCTTCCGTATCGACGGCGTGCTCTACGACGTGATGCATCCTCCCCTTAAATTACGCGACGCACTGATCTCGCGCGTGAAGATCATGTCAAAGCTCGACATTTCTGAAAAGAGGTTGCCGCAGGATGGACGCATCAAGATCAAAGTGAAGGTCGACGCTCGATCTCGTGAGCTCGACTTTCGCGTATCCACACTGCCAACGCTCTTTGGCGAGAAAGTCGTGCTCCGGTTGCTGGACAAGGAAAACCTGATGCTCGACATGACCAAGCTCGGCTTCGAAGCTGAGTCGCTGGTCAAGTTCCAGCGAAACATTACGAAGCCCTACGGAATGGTTTTGGTAACCGGCCCGACGGGTAGTGGTAAAACCAACACTCTCTATTCGGCGCTGCAGTCGTTGAATACGGTCCAAACTAATATCATGACGGCCGAGGATCCGGTTGAGTTCAACCTCATGGGCATCAATCAGGTCCAGATGAAAGAGCAGATCGGTCTAAACTTTGCCGCGGCGTTAAGAGCCTTCCTCCGTCAGGATCCCAACATTGTCCTGGTAGGTGAAATCCGCGATTTCGAAACAGCGGAAATCGCCATCAAAGCAGCGTTAACCGGCCACTTGGTTCTATCCACTCTTCACACCAATGACGCTCCCTCAACCATCTCCCGTCTGATGAATATGGGTATCGAACCCTTTCTCGTCGCTACGAGCGTCAATTTGATTCAGGCCCAGCGCTTGATTCGACGAGTCTGCAAAGACTGCAAGAGCGAGCACAGCATGCCTCCCGAGGCACTCATGGAAGTCGGTTTCTCGGCCGACGACGCGAAGAAGCTCAAGACGTACAAGGGCACGGGCTGCTCGGCGTGCAACAACACCGGGTACAAGGGAAGAATCGGACTTTACGAAGTGATGGAAGTCAACGATGAGGTCCGCGAACTGATTCTAATCGGCGCGTCGGCTCTGGAGTTGAGAAAGAAGGCTATCGAGGACGGCATGATTACCCTGCGCGAATCCGGACTGCAAAAGATTCGCGATGGATTGACTACCCTCGAGGAAGTTGTTCGCGAAACGGTGGCTTAGCAAAGGATAAATACGATGTTGCGTACTATTACACTATCACTGTTAATGCTGGTCACGGTCTTATCGATGCTTCCGTTTGACCAATCGACAGCACACGGGATTCGGCAAAGTTCAGTCTCTCAAGGCCGGAACAGAAGCCACTACCGGCGCCATTCTCGGGCCTGGTGGCGGCGCTATCGCGCCCGCTTGAGAAGAAGGCGTGCCGCAGCCTTGGCTCACCGCAGGGTTCTTCTTGGGCCAAAGCTCCCGCAGGCAAAAGCTGCTGGTGCCCCCTCCACAACACTGACGAGAGACCTACCAATCGGCTGGAACAGCAAAACCTCCGGAAACAGTTCGGAGATGAGATTCCGCACCGGCTCGGTGAGCGGCAGTATTCCTGGCCAGGCTGCGCTTGCAGTGGTGGCCCAAAGCAGACCAACTCCCGGTTACCTCACTCAGCGTGAAGAACGAAGAATGCTTGCAGGAACTGCCGTTGCAGACCTCAGGCGCATAGTAATCGACAAGATGATTACTGCCGGTGGGTGGGTAGTCAACGATTACCAGCGCGACATGGCTGGGTACCGAGTCTTTGTCGTTACCGCGCAAACTCCAGGCGATGCTCGCTCGCCCGAGAAATCATGGAACTTCTACTTCACCGAGCTCAATGGGCGAATCTACAGTCTTACCACTAATACACCGCGGCAGTTTTCTGACCACATGGCTGCGGATGCCGAAAAGTTTATTGAGTCTCTACACGCGGCCTCGAATGCAACCCACCAGGCGTCCCAGCGGTAGACCAACACCTTATTTTTAAAAGTAAAACTGTTAACCGTATTACCCCGAGGAGAACAACTCGATGCCAATGAATGAGAGCGCTCCGCAAATCTCTCTATCCGAACTGCTGAGAAAGCTGTCCGATCTCCGCGGCTCTGACCTTCACATCACGACAGGGTCAGCCCCTCAGGTTCGTGTCGATGGCCATCTGAGTCCGCTCGAGGGTTACCGAACACTCACCTCAGCGGACACTAAACAATTGGCTTACTCAGTCCTAACTGACGCTCAGAAGCACCGGTTTGAAGAGAATCTGGAACTCGACTTTTCGTTTGGCGTCAAAGGCCTCTCTCGCTTTCGCGCCAACCTGTTCAACCAGCGGGGCGCCGTCGGAGCTGTATTTCGTGCGATCCCGTACGAGATCAAGGCCTTTGAAGAACTGGGGCTGCCCGCGGTCGTCAAACAGATGTGCGATAAGCCCCGTGGACTGATTCTGGTTACGGGTCCCACAGGCTCGGGCAAATCGACCACGCTGGCCTCGATGGTTGACAAGATAAACCGAGATCGCCGGGAACACATCCTGACCATCGAAGACCCGATCGAGTTCTTACACAATCACAAAAACTGTGTTGTCAATCAAAGAGAAGTCAACGCTGACACTCACGGGTTTGCGGAAGCGTTGCGGACTGCGCTGCGCCAGGACCCCGACGTGGTACTCGTCGGCGAAATGCGCGACCTGGAGACAATTGAATCCGCGTTGCGCATTGCCGAAACGGGCCACCTTACTCTCGCCACCTTGCACACGAACTCGGCAGCCTCGACCATCAACCGTATCATCGACGTGTTCCCCGCCGACCAGCAGGCACAGATCCGAGCGCAACTTTCCCTCGTACTCGAAGGAATCATGTGTCAGGCACTGCTCCCGCGGGCTGAAGGAAAAGGACGCGTGATGGCCTTGGAGGTCCTGGTCCCCAACTCCGCCATCAGAAACCTGATCCGCGAAGACAAGGTCCATCAAATCTATTCGATGATGCAGACCGGTCAAGACAAGTACGGCATGCAGACCTTCAATCAGGCTTTGGCCACTCTCTATCATAAGAGACTCATCAGCTCCGAAACCGCTTTGCAGCGTTCATCAAACGTCGATGAGTTGAAGGAACTAATGGAGCGCGGCACAGGGTTGAATACTGGCACCGGCAACGGCAACCACCCAAGCCCCTATGCCCAAGGTCGACCGGTCGGCGCACGTCCCAACATCACCAGCAGATAGATTTAGACTTCCCATAACGGAGCTGTAGACATGCCCACTTACGTTTTTAAAGGCCGCAACAGACTCAATGAGACGGTTGTCGGCGAACGCGTTGCCGACAATCGCGACGCCTTGCGACAGATTCTTCGCAAGGAACAGGTGACGTTAACCTCCGTTAAGGAAAAGGGACGCGAGATCGGCATTCCCAAACTGGGCAGCCGTAAGAAGGTCAGAGCCAAGGCACTTTCGATCTTCACTCGGCAGTTCTCGGTGATGATTGATGCTGGTCTGCCCCTGGTCCAATGTCTGGATATCCTCGCCCAGCAGCAGGAAAATAAATACTTCCAGCAGACCCTGCTGCAAGTGCGCCAGGACGTTGAGGAGGGTTCAACTCTTGCGGGCGCGATGGCCCGGCATCCGAAAGTTTTCGATCAGCTCTATTCGAACATGGTGGAAGCCGGAGAAACGGGCGGTATTCTCGATTTGATCCTTCAGCGGCTATCAACCTTCATTGAAAAGATCGTCAAACTGAAGCGCGATGTGATTTCCGCAATGATCTATCCGACTGCTGTCGTAGGAATGGCAATCGCAGCCATCGCGGTGATCATGGTCGTCGTGATCCCGCAATTCCAACAGATATTCCTTGGCCTGCTTGGTCCCGGCGAGCAATTGCCCCTGCCCACACGAATCGTGGTAGGTATTAGCGACTTTCTGGCAGGATGGGGCGGCCTGGTGATCCTGATTACGGTCATCGGCATCGTTGTGGCAATTAAGTTTTACTATAAGACCCCGGCAGGCAGAAAAAACATTGACCGGATATTACTCAGGATTCCGGTCCTGGGAGACATACTGCGCAAGGTGGCAGTCGCCAGGTTCTCGCGCACCCTGTCGACACTGCTCTCCTCAGGTGTGCCAATTCTGCAGTCACTCGACATCACGGCCAAAACTTCGGGCAACGTAATCATCGAAGAAGCGATCCTGAAAGTGCGTGCCGGAGTCGAGCGCGGGGAAAGCTTCGTCGAACCGCTGAAAGCGACCGCTGTCTTTCCACATATGGTGGCGCAGATGATAGGTATCGGCGAACAGACCGGCGCACTCGACGCAATGCTTGGGAAGATTGCCGATTTCTACGAGCAGGAAGTTGATGCGGCAATCGCCAACCTGCTGACGCTGATGGAACCACTCTTGATCGGTTTCCTGGGCATCAGCATTGGTTCAATCGTCATCGCAATGTACATGCATCTGTTCACATTGATCGGCAAACTCTCGGCTGGACACTAATCCATTGGGACATGATCCGTTCTAAAAGCGATTTGATTCGTTCGAAGAGAAAGGCCCGCAACTGCGGGCCTTTCTCTTTTGGGAGTGTGTTTTGATACGGAAGCGACTGCTCAGTCCGTGAAACGGACGGATAATAATAGCCCACCGATTCATCGGTAGGGTCAAACGCCTCAATAAACCGTTAGTCCGTGAAGCGGACGGCTGAAATGGCAACGGTCCGTTACAACCCCGACTCGCGACTTAAGCATCACTGTTGTTGCCAGCCGTCCGCTTCACGGACTGCGGTTTACTTTCACATTTGCTCCCACCGATAAATCGGTGGGCTACTCTCGGCCGTCCGTTTCACGGACTCCAAGTCCGTCTTAGTGGATTACCCGAATCAAAAGGAGTGCGAACCAATGACTTCAGCTTTAGCACGACGGATCGTGGCGGCTACCGAGCGCGATGTACCGTTGATTCTTGAGTTCATTCGCGAGTTGGCGGCTTACGAGAGAAACCTCGACCGAGTCGAAGCAACGGAAGCACGTATTCGCGAAACGCTTTTCGGCGCCGAGCCTGCCGCATCGGTCATCTTAGCGTTCGATGGGGATAAGCCAGTGGGCTTTGCGGTTTTCTACTTTACCTATTCCACCTTTGCCGGCTTGCCCGGACTTTATCTCGAAGATCTATTCGTTAAGCCAGAGGCCCGGGGTCTGGGCATAGGGAGACAACTGCTCAGTTACCTTGCCAAGTTGGCTAGAGAAAGAGGCTGCTGGCGAATAGAGTGGGCCGTACTGCACTGGAACGAGACCGCGATTGGTTTCTATCGGAAGCTCGGAGCGATTCCCATGGAAGAGTGGGCCGTCTACCGATTATTTGGAGCGCCCCTGGATCAACTGGCAGCAGAAGGCTAGCCGACGCCACGGCTATCCCTCTTGATTCTCATTGACAGAGTATCCGTAGGGACAATGCCGGCAGCCTCGTTCACAACAGTATCCCCGCCTGCCTAGAAACGCAGCCGTAAAAACCAGCAAGCCATTCTCAAGGTAGTAGTCCAGGCCTTCTTGTAGGACTATGTTTTCACTGTCTGACGCTTCCGCATTACCCGCGGGCCATTGATTGCCATCCAGGTGTTTAGTTTCAGACATCGGCTACAGGACCAGCTCAGGGCGTGATTGTTTTCAGTCAGAAGACTCTTTCCCTTACGTGGAGACATTACCAAACAGTCGCGCCGTTGGCGCTCGAGCGGAGCAAGCCACCCTTCCTCACTAGAAACTCGCCTGTAAGTTGTTGATTCTATTACAGGCGAAAAAGTTTCTAAGTTGATATTTGCTCGCCGCTTCGGCGAGCTGGAAAGCTCACTAGAAACTCAGGCGGCCGGGATCAGTTGGTAGCCGAGTGCAAGTGCTTGCTTTTTCATGGTCTTTAACCGGCGCTCTTTGTATTTTTGCTCGTAGGCCTGTTCTCCGATTTCTACAAAGGTG
>JBPCMM010000259.1:0-7992 GCA_051002255.1 Pyrinomonadaceae bacterium | reverse complement strand
AGCCGCGCCAGTCTTTCATAGAGATTCTTGCGGCTGATTCCCAATATCCGCGCAGCCTCGGTCTTATTACCGCGCGTAGCCGCCAACGTGTCGGCTACATATTCGGCTTCGACTTCAGCTAGCGATTGCGGTTTTTGTCTCTTCCGCTGTACCAGCACGGCGGCCCGAATCGCCGCAGGGAGATCCGAGACCTCCAACCGGTTACCCGTCGCAATGATCACCGCCCTCTCGATCGTATTTGCCAGCTCACGCACGTTGCCGGGAAATTCATATTCCTTTAGTAAGTTCAGCAACTCGGGCGCAACGGCGCCTACTTTTCGGCCGTGCTTGGCGGCGTAGGCTTTCAAAAACGCCTGGACCAGTCTCGGCAGGTCCTGCGCCCGCTCTCGCAGGGGTGGCAATTGAATGTGAACCACGTTTAGCCGGTAAAAAAGATCCTCCCGAAAGTCGCGCCGATTCACGGCCGCCGTTAGGTCCACGTTGGTCAGGGCAATTAGTCGCGCGTCCACCTTAATCGTATTGCGTCCTCCCAGCCGTTCAAACTCGCAACTTTCGATTACGCGCAGCAGTTTTGCTTGCGAGTCTTTCGTCAAGTAGGCAATTTCGTCGAGCACGATGGTGCCTTTGTCAGCAGCTTCGAGTCGTCCTGGTTTTGCTTCGATGGCGCTCGTAAAAGCCCCCCGCTCGTAGCCGAAAAGCTCGGCCTCAAGCAGGTCGCTGGGAAGGGTCGCACAATCGATTTTCACGAAGGCTCCCAAAGCACGACTGGAGTGCGAATGAATATGAAGCGCCAGCGCGTCCTTGCCGGCACCCGACTCACCAGTCACCAGAACATTCGCATCAGTCGCAGCCACGCGTTCGGCGAGACGCATTGCCTCGCGCATCGTTGCTGACTGAGCAAATATCTCGATCACGATTCGTCTCTCAAAAAACTAGTCGACTCGCCGCCGAACTCGGGAGGTAGGGCAATGCTTTTAGACTCCCGCCAGAGTCGTTCCAGGTCATAAAACTTTCGCGCCTTGTCCGAGAATACGTGAACTATAAAGTCACCATAATCAAGAAGGATCCATTCGGCGCTCTGGTAGCCCTCAACCCGCGCTGCGGCTGTGCCCGATTTCTTCAGTTTTTCAAATACCCCGTCAGAAATCGCCTGCACCTGACGTTCGTTGTTTCCGCTGGCAATTACAAAGTAGTCGGTAAAGGTGGCTATTTCTCTCAGATCAAGAACCACCAGGTCGAGCGCCTTCTTGTCATTGGCAGCCTGCAATGCCCCCTGAATTCTCTCATCGAGTTCCTCGCTTGCTTTCGCTTTCGGTGTCATCTTGAGTTCAGAAAGCGTCGTTGGAGTTAGCGATCGTTCTTTGGCGGTGGAATTATGCTTCATTCGATTTTCTGTATAACTCGTACTTTCTAATGTAGTCCGTTACCGAGGACGGAACCAGCCTGGTTAATTGACTCCTATCGTCTTCGCGGAGAGCGCGTCGAATCTGGGTGGCTGAATTTGCCAGCATCACAGCGTCCGTAATAAATATCTTCTCACCAGCCGCTTCCTTAACGACTTTCGGAATCTGCGTAGACCCGCGCAAGTCAACAACTCGCTCGCGGACGGATGAATTGACCAGATCCAAATTGATGTCGTATCCCGGTCTTGTGACAACGATATGGTTAACGAGCGCCAGCAGCCGCTCCCATCCCCGCCAAGTAGTGATCTCGGACCAGGAGTCGGCGCCCATCACGAAAAACAGATCCGCGGATTCGCCAAACTCCGATTTATAATGCGCCAACGTGTCTACGGTGTAACGCCGATCCGGCGCATCCAGCTCAAATGTCGACACGCGGAGCCGAGGGTCTTGCTGGGTTGCCAAAACCAACATGGCATAGCGATGTATCGCAGGCGTTACCGGTAGATTCAGCTTGTGGGGCGCCACCTGTGCCGGCACGAACAGCAATTTATCAATCTCAAAGAGCTGGGAAATTCTTTTAGCGACTTCAACGTGCGCTAAATGAACTGGATCAAACGTTCCGCCATAGATAGCAATACGGTTTCTGCCGCTCATCAACTCTTCCGGGGCCTACAGAGCCAACTCCACGATGACGCTCGCCTTGGCCGAGTCCTTCAGTTCACTCAGTTTGGCGGCCACGGCGTTAACAAGCTCGCGGATGCCTTTATTAGTCACTGAAGAAACTGCAAAGAACATTTTCCCGTCACTCTCTGCCTGACGTTTCAGCGACTCCAATCGCTCTGGTTCTTCCAGGGCATCTATCTTTGTAGCCACAATGAACTGAGGCCGTTTCGCAAGTGCCGGGTTGTACGCAGCCAACTCATGATTCACAGTCTGATAGTCAGCCACTGTATCTCTGCCGGAGAGAGAAGAAACGTCAACCAGATGAAGCAGTAGAGTAGTTCTCTCAATATGCCGCAGAAACCGATCACCCAGCCCGGCCCCCTCGTGCGCCCCCTCAATCAAGCCCGGGATGTCGGCGATCACGAAAGTCCTAAAATCGCCCAGATCAACTACTCCGAGATGGGGTTCTAATGTGGTGAAGGGATAGTCTGCGATCTTGGGTTTGGCAGCCGAGACGGTCGAGATTAGGGTTGACTTCCCGGCGTTAGGAAACCCTACCAAACCTACATCGGCCAGCAGCTTCAACTCAAGCTGCAACTCGAGTTCTTCGCCCTCACTTCCCTGCTGGTGATAGCGTGGTGCACGATTAGTTGAAGTAGCAAAATGCGCGTTACCAAATCCCCCACGTCCGCCGCGCGTGGCCAGCCACCTGGCACCGTCGGTGGCCAGGTCCTGCAGAAGTTGCCCGCTGCTTACGTCGAAGATCTGAGTTCCCACTGGCACACGAACTTCTACATCGTCGCCATCTCGTCCTGAGCGATTTGAGCCCTCGCCGTGCATCCCGCGCCCGGCAATATGTTCAGGGTTATAACGCAGGTGAAGCAGAGTATTGAGGGAAGAGTCCGCAGTGATCCAGACATCGCCTCCGCGTCCGCCCTCGCCGCCTGAAGGGCCCCCACGCGGCACAAACTTCTCTCGACGAAAAGCCGTTACACCGTTACCACCATGCCCCCCTTGTACGCGAATCTTAACGCGATCAATAAACATTTAAATCGAAAGCGACGCCCTGGGCTCAATTATTAGTTGGCTCAGGCGTCGCATCGGACTGTGCGTTCCTTTTCAAGCTCTATACTGATGCATGCTCCAGTGGGTATACACTGATGAACTTTCCGCCGCGGCCCTTGTCCTCGAATTTGACAATCCCCTCGACAAGCGCGAAGAGCGTGTCATCTTTGCCGCGCCCGACATTCTTGCCGGGCTTCCACTTGGTGCCCCGTTGCCGCGCTAGAATATTGCCGCCGAGAACCCGTTCGCCGCCGAACTTCTTCAGGCCCAATCGTTGAGAATTAGAGTCGCGACCATTTCGAGATGAACCAACGCCTTTTTTCTGTGCCATTCTGAGATTTTAGATTTTAGATTTTAGATTTTAGATCTGCGCCTTGGTCAGAATCCCTCTGGCCCTCAATCGCAAATCAAGAATCAAAAATCGCCAATCTCCTCCTATCCAATCGAATCAATTCTGATCGTGGTGTAGCCTTGCCGATGTCCCTGCTTTCGCTTGTAGTGCTTGCGGCGCTTCTTCTTAAAAACGATGAACTTTGGCCCGCGGCCATGATCAACGACTGTGGCTGAGACTTTGACTGCTCCAACCACCGGCTTATCAGAATCGGCGTCTTTGCTGGTCGACAGCAACGCATCCAGCTCAATTGATTTGCCGGCCTCTGTCCCTATCGATGGGACGCGAACGGTGCTTCCCCGTTCCACATAAAACTGCTTGCCGCCAGTTTTTATAATTGCGTATGGCATCTCAGATTACCCTTTCAGACGAACCTGTTCGCCCCTAGAAAAGTCAATTATTATAAGCATCCCGTGCCCAAACAGCAACCGCCGGAAGCCCTGGGTCTCTTGGCGGTTCGTGGTCACTTCTGGTTAGCCTTATCGCGCCGTGGTCACCACGTCGGTTTTCTTCGCTCCATTTTGAGCCAGAAAGTATTCCATGAAACTGGTGGAGATCTCGCCCGCACGAAACTTTGGATCGTCCATTATCTTTAGGTGCAATGGGATCGTCGTCTTTATTCCCTCAACGACCATCGCTTCAAGCGCTCGCTTCATCCGTGCGATTGCCAGGTCTCGCGTCCGTGCGTGGACGATAACCTTGGCAATCATTGAGTCGTAAAATGAAGGCACTCGATAGCCGGCGTACACATAAGTGTCGACGCGAACTCCTGGTCCGCCGGGAAGGTTAAAGGCGGTAATGAGACCCGGCGACGGAGCGAAGGTTTCCGGGTTCTCAGCGTTGATACGACATTCAATAGCATGACCGACGATCATCAAGTCAGCCTGCGTGTACCCAAGCGGCTCGCCCTCTGCAATCCGAATTTGATTGCGCACGATATCAGCGAGCGTCACCATTTCAGTAACCGGATGCTCCACCTGGATCCGCGTATTCATTTCCATAAAATAAAATTTGTTATCGGTATCGAGGAGAAACTCGACCGTTCCCGCGCTCGAATACCCGAGCTTCTTGCAAGCCGCGACGGCCGCCTCACCCATTTGGTTACGCAGTTCAGGCGAAAGCATCGGCGAGGGAGCTTCCTCCAGCAGCTTTTGGTGGCGCCGCTGTATTGAGCACTCCCGCTCTCCCAGATGAATACAGGCACCATGCTCATCTGCCAGTACTTGAATCTCAATATGACGGGGGCCCTCCACATAGCGCTCGATGTAAACGGTGCCGTCCTTAAATGCCGCGGCAGCCTCCGTTGACGCTCCTTCAAGTGCTCGACCCAACTCGCCTTCGGACCGAACTATACGCATACCGCGTCCACCGCCACCCGCAGACGCCTTGACTATGATTGGAAAGCCTATCTCGCGCGCAAGGTTTCTGCCCTCTTCTTCAGACGTTATGGGGTCAGGGCTGCCTGGCAAGATGGGTAGTCCAGCCTCTTTCATCGCTCTTCGGGCTTCAACCTTGTCACCCATCAGACGAATTATACTGGCCTGCGGGCCGATAAACTTTATATTGCAGGCCTCGCAGATTTCGGCGAAGTAAGAAGATTCAGCTAAGAACCCATAACCCGGATGAATCGCGTCGACATTGAAGATTTCGGCCGTACTAATCATAGCGGGGATATTGAGGTAACTTTGGGCCGACGGAGCCGGCCCGATGCAGGCGGCTTCGTCAGCAAAGCGTACGTGCAGCGAATCGCGATCAACATCGCTATGGACTGCAACTGTGCGAATTCCCATTTCCTTGCAGGTCCAGATGATGCGACAAGCAATCTCGCCGCGATTGGCGATCAGGATCTTTTTGAATTTGCGACTTCCCGAATGCATGATTGATCCAACGTCCAAAATTTAACGTCCAATGTCCTTCGGTCCAGAACCGGAACGTAGACATTGGACGTTGCAGCTGCTGACAGTTACCTTTTGATTCCGAAGAGCGGTTGGCCGTATTCAACTGGCTGACCGTTCTCCACGTAAATCTTTACGACCTCGCCACTCGTTTCCGCCTGAATCTCATTCATCAACTTCATTGCCTCAATGATGCAAACCACCGAGTCAGGTTCAACGCTACTGCCGATCTTCACAAATGGATCAACATTCGGTGACGCCGACCGGTAAAAGGTTCCGACGATGGGAGACGGAATCATGTGGAGATCCTGATCTTCCGAGGCAGCCGTTTCGGCCCGCGCTCCGGGATGATCTGCAGACGCTGAGGCCTTAGCAGCGCTGCTGGCGGCGTTCGCTGGCGGGGCTGGAGGGGCATCGGCGAGCTGCGCGACAGCAGAGCTTGCGGCCGCCTCAGAGGCCGCGAGGTCACGGCGAACGTGAATCCTAAAACCTTCACGCTCGAGCTCAAACTCAGCAAAACCATTTTCCTGAATCAAGCCAATGAGCTCGCGCAGTTCATCCATGTTCACGGAAGTCTCCAGGTGAGGCTGTCGACTGCGACGACGCCGACCCTGCGTTTCCGTTTCCCGAACCTCGCTCTCAACCAAGGGTTCAGGACTCTGTTTGTATTCGGTCTCTTGCTTACTCATTAGTTTTCCGTGACGGCGGCTCAAACTTGTACAAAAGTGACGAGCCCCAAAAGACTCGGTTTGTGTGTGCCGATGATCGATTGGGGCTTCATTGCCAACCTAGCTGCTCCAGCGGCGCCGGCTGCTCGATGTCAAACTCTTTTTACTTTCCTTCGTCCTCGGCTGCCTGCGACTCAGGTGTTCCACCCTCCTCGACGCTGTCGGAAGAGCTCTCTGCGGCCTCAACCGTTTGGTTGGCCGCTGGACTGTCTGACTCAACAACCTTGGCCTGCCCAGACGCTTTGGCTACTTTTGCACCATCAGATTTCTTTTTCTTTGATGGTGTGTGCTTCGCTCGCTTTCTTGCGTTTTCCAGGGCTTCGAGTTCACGAGGATTATCAACCAGCTCGATTATTGCGAGTTCAGCATTATCACCCTCACGCGTGCCCAGCTTAAAGATCCTGGTGTAGCCGCCAGGTCTGTCCTTGTAGCGCTCGCCAAGCTCATCGAACAAACGCTTGACCGCCGCAACTCCCGCTGTGCGGGGCAGTCGAAGCTGACCGCGTTTTCCCGTTAACGCGGCTTGCTGCATGTTCCCGGCGTGGAAAAAGCCTGCCGCTTGACGGCGCAAGTGTACAGCTTGCGAACCTTCCAGGCTGCGCGCTCTGCACGACAAAGTTATGGCCCGCTCTACAAAGGGTCTCAATTCCTTCGCTTTGGGAAGAGTTGTGACAATGCGCTCGTCGCGCGAGTTTATTAATGAAGTCGCAAGATTGCGCAGCATCGACATCCGATGCTCCGTGGTCCTACCAAGTTTGCGATGTGCCTTTAAGTGCCGCATGACTCCGTCCCGAGAATCCTGATACGCGTGTGTTTTCAAATGCTCAACGATACTTCTTGGAACTCACGTACTCACTGAGTCTATTGCTCGTCGTCCGCTTCGAAGTCGGCGGCTTCCGCGCCATCGCGCCCACCCGAGCCCGGAATGGGATTGCCCTGCTCGTCAAACTCCATGCCGAAATCCAAGCCCATTCCGTTCAGAATCTCCTTGATTTCATTAAGAGACTTCTTGCCAAAATTCTTGGTGGCGAGCATCTCCCGTTCCGATCGCTGCACCAGATCGCGGATGGTCCGAATATCGGCGTTCTTCAGACAGTTGTAAGAGCGAACTGACAACTCCAGCTCATCAACTGAGCGATCCAGCTGGTCGTTGCGCGGCAATGGAGGACGCTCCATTTTTGAATAAGCGAAGTCGTCAGTGTCTTCTTCGAAGTTGATGAAAATGGACATGTGGTCCTTGATCAACTTGGCTGCCAGTCCGATCGAGTCTTCAGGCTTAACCGAACCATCTGTCCAGACCTCGATGGTCAGCTTGTCGAACTCGGTGTTCTGGCCCAGGCGGGCTGCTTCCACGGTGTAGTTAACCTTTTTCACCGGCGTGTGGACCGAATCAATCGGAATGTATCCGAGCGAAAGATCTTCGTCGAAGTTTCGATCGGCCGAGATGTAGCCACGTCCACGCTTCAATCTCATTTCTACTTTCAACGAGCCGCCTTCGCTGACCGTCGCGATGTGCACACTCTCGTCTAGTATTTCCACATCTGCGTCCGCCTCGATATCTGCGGCCGTGACTTCGCCTGGCGACTCTTTGGAAATCCGCAGGGTCTTAGCCTCGTTTCCATGTAACTTAAAAGGCACCTGCTTCAAGTTTAGTATGACGTCGGTCGCGTCTTCGACAACCCCCTTGATAGAGGAAAACTCGTGCTCGACGCCTTCGATTTTAATGGCCGTGACGGCCGCCCCTTCAATTGAGGAAAGAAGGGCCCGGCGAAGGGAGTTTCCGATTGTGGTGCCAAATCCTCGCTCAAATGGCTGGGCCGAGAAGCGACCGTATCGTTCCGTTAGCG
>JBPCMM010000258.1:0-8536 GCA_051002255.1 Pyrinomonadaceae bacterium | reverse complement strand
CCCATTACGCCCTCGCCGCGCTTCTCTTTTCCGAGTCCGGTCTCACACGCTGAGAGCATTACCAGAGGTGAGCCGAGCTTCAGATTGAAAACCTCATCGGTACGGAGAAAACCGTCGTCACCTTTGTTGCCCACGAGAGAAAGTACGACCCCGGTAAACTGCGGACGCTCCGCGTTCAATAGACCGTGAGTCGCAATATGCAGAACGCTATACTTAGTGACATCGCGAGCTCCAAGATTTGCCTCGCTCGCATCGAGGTCGAGCCAAACGTCGGTCGGCGCTCCCGAGGCTCTTCCCAGGCGGGCGATCTGCTCAGCTTCGGTGCGTGTGCCAGAAAGTCTTGCCAGCGGCAGGCCCTGCATCTTCGCTGATTCGGCGGTGGCCACAGCGCCCTGGCCGGCAACATCGGTTAAAGCACTCTCGATCCCCAGGCCACGCGTCTCAGCAGAAGCCGCGGACGGGGCGACTCCTTTTGCCCGCGCATCGTTTGAGTTAAAAACCGGATCTGCTATCACCAGCATGGCACGCCCTGCTGGTTTTGGCCCCTGTTGCCTGATGGCGCCAATTACCGATGCCGAGGGCGCGTAGACGATCTCATTCGTCTTGATCAGATATTGCGCGGACGTATAGTCGCCTCCCGCGGTTTTCACCAAAGCTTCAAAAGGTATGTAATTCAGTCCACCATCTGCGACCACCAGCAAACGCTTCTCGGCGATGAGTGAGCTAACAGGTTCAACGGCCGCTTTGTAAAGTGCGTTCGAGGCGGCAATAAAAGGTGAGACATCCTCCGCAGCGCTTACAACGCCGAGTCCACGCGTGGGAGCGGCGGCCACATCGATGCCGACGATACGTCGCTGCAGCTTGACCGGAATGAGTTGGGCGCGCAGATCGGTTACCAGCTTGTCTAACGTGGGCCGGGGCGCGAGTTTATGAAGGGTAAGGCTGTTTGGAGTTGCCGCCCAAAGATAAGAAGCTTCGGGTCCCAGGCTGTACTCAAGCAAGACTGTTCGATCATCAAGAACCTTCTGCTGTACGTCAGCAAGCGATAAGGACTGGCCTGAGGTCAGGGCGGCGTATCGTGGGCTTGCTACTCTGATCTGGTTCTCGATTTCATTGAAATCAGTTTGTAGCTTGTCTAGTTCCGCTTCCAGTTCTCCCGGTTTCTTCTTAGGCTCGTCAGTGGAGATATTGACCCCGGTTAGCAGCTCAGCAATTTCCTGCTGGCGATCGAGATTCTCCTGTTTGCGCTTGAGAAGCTCCGCGGGCACGCCTTCGGTCACCGAGGTACCGCTTTCGCTCAAGAGATCCAGCAGTGAACGGGCGCGCGCCTGCTCGGTGATCTTGAAAGCTTCGGAAGCATAAGCCAGCGCGTTGCCTTCAAGCGGAGCGCCGGCGGTGGGCGCTGCAATCAATGCCATTTCCGCAAGTGAACTCGCTGCTTCATCGAATACGTTCTTGGTGGTGGCTAAAAAAGTCGTACGCGCTTCGTCGGCGTGCAGGCTACCTTGCCGCAACGTCTCTATTGTCTTAATTGCTTCGCGATAGTTTCCGACTGCCGATTCCCTCATGGTGCCGGCCTTCTTGGGATCCTTTTCCTGCACGGCCTGCAACCACAGGCTCCGTCCCTGTCCCCGCTGCGCCGGCCACATCAAATCAAGGCGCTTGTCGTCCTGTGCTCCCTTAACAGCTTCGGTGTAAGCCTTAGTTGCGTCCTTGAGCTTGCCTTGACGTAGCGCCACATCGCCAAGACTCGTTCTCGCAGCAGCGCGAAATCGGCGCGTTTGCCCAAGATTGCCAATTCCTGCCAGGCTGCTACTCGTTGCCGCAAGTGCGCTTTGAAAATTCTTTCTTGCTGTTTCCAGATCGTTATTGTAATAAGCAATGCGCCCCAGGCCCAGTTGATTGCTTGAATAGACGATCGAGTTGCGATACTCGTCGAGTTCCTTTTTGACCTCCATTGCTATAGCCATCGCGCTGGTGGGCGCGGCTACGGAGACGCTGCCGGTGGAGAGACCTCCAGCTATTGCCCCAAGCCCTCCGAATCGTCCGCCGGCTCTTTTCGCCGCGCCCTCGGGTTTCTTGACCACCATCTGTCCGTACGCTGCGCTGGCCTCAGGAATCCTTCCCAGCCGAAAGTTTATGTCACCTATTTTGGCCAGCATCAGGTTAGCGTTGAACTGGTCGTCGGCAAGACCTACCGCCATCGTTACCACATCCTGTTTTTGTGCCGCCCCGATAAAACCTTCGAACGCCTTTTTGTAATGGTCGAGCGCAACGTTGTATTGCCCCTGTCTCAAGTAGAGGTCGCCCAGTTCGTTGTGAGCAGCGGCTATTCCGCGATTGTTCTTGGCCGCGGTGTAGAGGTTCAAGGCAGTCCGCAGCTGGCCCAGGGCCTGATCAGATTTGCCACGTTTTAAGAAGCGCCGGCCTTGCTTTAGCGCAGTAGCAGCTTGATCGGCCTGCTGGGTGACCGGAGTTGCCACAATGTCTGAGGACAGCGGAAGCGCGCAAAGGCTTAACAGGATAGTCAAGCCTAAGAAGTGGGTGATGGATTTAGCGGCCTCGAATTTCATGGGGAATCTCCTCTTTATTGACTTCCAGACAGGGTTCCGCGTACTACGCAGCCGGAAAGTTTAATCTGATTTTGATCGAGTTAGGAAGGCCTCACTCTAACCCTAGTTACTTGTGCAACAATTCAAGCACCGCAACCAGGATGCTAGCATCCGTTGAGGCCCTCATCATGACCAGGGATGGTTCCGGATCCTCTTTACTCAGACCCAGGCCGCGCGTGTTGCCGTCGACTTCGACAGAGGCCTGGGCCTTCCCGTAACGCTCCGATTTCGCGACCTGGACGGGCGCGGTCCGTTCTGTCTGAATCTTCACCCACAGCGCGGTTTCGGGCTTTATGGGACACTTATTCTCGCCCTGCTTGCAATAGTTGATTAGTTCATCTTCAGTGGGTATTAATGGCAAAGGATCGCGCGTGAACACAAAAAAGAGACGTTCGGCTCCGGCATCCTTGTCGAAAGTAAACCAACGCAATCGCTCCTCACGTGCAATGCTTGAGGGAATCTCAAATGGAACGTGCGACTTGATGTAGTTTCCACCTTCGTCCAGCTCGGCATTGGGATAGATCATCACTGGCCTGCCGCCGTCGGTAGTGTTGAAAATGTAGAGATACCCATCCGTATTCGTTTCAAGTAGAACACGAACTCGTTCGCCACTCCGGAATACGCGAGAAGGATCCGCTCGGACAGACAGCCCATTCGCATCGCGTGCGAAGAGTGTTAGCCCTAAACCCATCTTTTTGGCCTTTGGCTTCTCGGCTGGTGCTCCGTCAGTCTTTAGTTCCGTCTTTACGCCCGCAGCTACAGAAGTGCTAGTAGTTCCGACCGCAACGGAAGCACTACCTGAGGCTTTTGCCTGGGCTGTCTTTGGTCGTCGCCGGTTCGGTCTGGCCGTGGTAACACTCAGGCTGCTCTTTTCAGCCGGCTTGGCGCGCGTGGTAAGAAATGCGCCGCGAACATCTTCCTCCTGGCCAAATGAGGGCGCCACTCCGCCGCTGCCAAAGCCACCCAGCACCATTGCCAAGAGCAAAAATATGGTCCTTGTTCTCATCTCAAAATCTCCTTGAAATCATTTTATGTGAATCCGGCGAGCTCATTTGTGTTGAATACGAATGTCAAAGACAACCGGATTGCCGGAGGGTCCCGACTTCGGGACTTTCAGCTCCATGAAGGTCTCATCGGCGTTTTTGTCATTGAGCCCGCTCTTCGCCGCGTTCGTTTTGTACTTGGCCAGGAAACTAGTCAACTCTATCTGCTCCTCCCGAGTCAATGGCTCTCCGGTGGCGTCAGCGCTAAGGAACTTAGGCTCGTTTAGCGGGGCGGGGGAAAAGATGATTGTGTAATCCTCGGTTCCCGCCTTCTTATCCAACTTCAGCCAATGCTCCAATCCACTCGGGAAACTGAAATCAACCTCTTTGGAAACCTGGTTGTTTTCCAGGCCCGATTGCTCTGGAGGTCTAGCCGTCAAAAACGCCGTAGGCTGGTTCTGTTCACCGGGCCCGACGATGTACAAATAGCCGTCCTCGCTAAATACGAAGTGAAACTTAAACGACTGTTCGGATGCAAGTGGCACGACACCGGCAACGCGGACAGGTTCTCCTGTTCGAGACTCCGGCAGAAGCTCGAGCCAGTAGCGCCCCAGATTCTTTGTCTCCATACTGGTTGTGCCATTTGATGCAAGATTCTTATCTTCAGTCCCCTCAGCGGTGTTGTCTGATTTTCCTGTCAGCCATTTGACAGCGAAAAAGCCACCGATTCCGACAATAAGGATTAACACGAACGCGCCGGCACCTACGAACATCATCGGTCCTCGACGCGCAGGTTGAGCGACCTGCGGCTTGGGAGCCTGAGGGATTGTTACACTCGAAGACATGTCAACAGGAGCGACGACCGGCGAGAAGGCTTCCATACTCTGCCACCCGGAGTTGCCCGCTGGCGTCGCTGCTGATGGCCTGCTCTGAGCGGGCGGTGCTTCTGAGGGACCCGCCACGCGCGGCGCTGGAGACCGAATGGCAGACACCGTGGCGCTCGAGTCGACGGTGATAATCGTCGGTGCGTGAAGGTCCGATTCAGTTGCGCCGGCCCTAGGTATTTTCGAAGTGTCTGATCGCGAAGCTTCAATATGAGGAAGATCGGGAACCGTTCTTGATAAACCGTCTGGCGCCGTTAAATCAATCGCTCCCCGCAACGCGGCCGCCAGCTCGCCGGCGGTAGCTTGCCGGTCACTGCGATCCTTTGACGTGGCGCGGGCAATGACTTCGCTAAAGAAACGAGAGACACTGGGAACCACTTCGTGCAGAGGCGGTGGGACGACTGCAATGTGTTCTCGTCGCAACTCGTGAAGCGTCAGGCCTGAATAAGGACGCTTGCCGACGATCATCTCGTAAAAGACCAGGCCCAGACTATAGATGTCCGCACGGCCGTCAATCTCTGAATCGCCATCGCTCGGCAACTCGCCCCACTGTTCCGGCGACATGTAGTGCGGCGTACCCAGCACCTGTCCAGCCATCGTCAGTGCAGTCGCACCGCCGCCCCCAGCGCCAGCAACCTCTCTCATTTTGGCAATGCCGAGATCGAGCAACTTCACCACCGGTTCCCCTGTGCTCAATTTGCCAATCATGATGTTTTCGGGTTTTAGATCGCGATGCACGACTCCCATTGCATGGGCCGTGTTGAGCACACTCATGATCGGTTCCAATATTTCGAAAGCCTCTGCAGGAGTCATGGGGCCGCGGGCCTTCATTTCCTGGCTAAGAGTGTGGCCTTCAACATGCTCCATCACCATGTAGATAGTGCCGTCGCTTGCCGTTCGGAGATCGTAAACTGTGACAGCATTTGGGTGACGAAAGCGTCGGGCCGCCTGGCCCTCGCGGCGAAACCGACGCAGCCATTCCGCGTTAGTGCGCACCTCGGGAGGAAGAATCTTGATTGCGACCTTATCACCGAGAAGGATGTGGCGAGCACTATAAACCGCTCCCATTCCTCCCTTGCCCAGCATTGATTCGATTTGATACTGGCCGTCGAGGACCGTACCAACTATCGTCGACGGATCGTCTTCCAAAACTTCGCCGTCAGTCGGGCAGAAGCTCACGCTGTCGTCGTACTTAATTTTGCAAATAGCGCAGTGTTTCATGAAGACTTAGACCTGAAGCACATTCAGAGCGAATACGGCGGAAGGGCGGCCATAAGGCATTCGTTCCAAGATGTCGGAAAGCTAGTCTAACACAGGGAAGGTAGCCATGATTATCAGGCATCGGTTCAGATCGTATATTCGTTTTAGGTCGCAAGGAAAGCGGGGCCGACAACATAGATTACGAAGTCGGCCGTGAAATGCGCGATCATCGCGGCTTCCAGCCCTCGTTTTCGATAGAGAGCGCCGAACACGACTGCGGCGATGCCATTGAAACTCAGAGCGACCGCTACAACCAGGGGAGTGATCGGCATCACCAGGGATGCTGATGGAAGATGCCCCAAACCGAAAAGGATTGCCACAACCAAATTGGAGATCCAGAAAGCGGCGGGAGCAAGCTGGGCGTTTGCTTTCCGGAAGACTTTGTTCGCGAGCCAGGCTATCAACGTCACCAGAAAGAGTCGGGTGAGTATTTCTTCGTAGAGGCCGCCATAAAAGCAAGCCAGGAGTCTTTTCCAGACGGCGAGTTTCGCCGCGGTCACGAACGGCAAGTTGGGAATCAGGGGAACAACGGCGAGCAGGGCGATCAGAAGCACCACTCCGATTCCTACCCCCGCGATTAGACCCTCCCTAAAGCTTACTCTAAGACTTGCTCTCCATTGATTCGTTACCGAGTTGCCGGCCAGCCAACCATCTAGTAGAGGCGCTCCTAAACCAAGCTTTTGACCAAGCTTGAGCCCGACAAAGACCATTACAGCGAGCATGCCGAGATTCTGGGCCACTCCAATGAGAATCAGTAGAGGCAGCGGTATTGAAGGCGCTTGCGCTGTTGAGACGACTGAGCCAAACAGGTCAATGGCAATCGGAATAATCGCCAAAGCACCAAGAACTCCGATTACGAAGAGCAACCAGAATAATCGCCAGGGGAAGCGTTGGGATCGAGGAAGGTGCGCCATAGGAAGCCGGCGAGCAATCTGGAACTATGAATAAATACGCCGTGCGTATTCTTCCACCATGCGGTCGCTGTTGAACGCGGGGACCAGCGTGACGATGGAGCGCTTCATCATTGAGATCCATTTGCGAGGTAGGCCGTCGGAACCACGCTCGTAATAAAGCGGGACAACCTCCTGCTCCAGGACCCGGTAAAGCGATTCAGCATCGCTGGCGTCTACGTCGCCAGCTTCCGCGCCTGCCGCTGAGCTGCCAATTGCGAAGCCGTTGGTGCCGTCGTACCCTTCCAGCCACCAGCCGTCCAGTATGGAAAGATTCAATCCCCCGTTCATGGCCACCTTTTCACCACTCGTTCCCGAGGCCTCCAGCGGTCTGCGGGGGACATTGAGCCAGACATCGACGGACTGAACTAACTCACGGGCAATCTCCTGATCATAATCTTGCAGAAACACAGCCCGAGCCTGGACCCGGGAGTCATATTTCCATTGGGCCACCTGCTGGAGAATAAGTTTCGCTCCCTGATCCTGAGGATGCGCCTTGCCGGCAAAGACAAACTGCACAGGACGATCTGCGCTGTCGATAATTCGCAGGAGTCGTTCAGGATCTTTGAGCAGCAGACTCCAACGTTTGTACCCGGCAATGCGACGCGCAAATCCGATGGTGAGCGCTTCAGGGTCAAACATCTTTCGCGCCGATTCGGTATATTGGGCGATCTCCCCACGTTCCAGGCGCGCGTGAAACGAACGCTTTCGGATGAAAGCAATGAGACGCTGTTTCAACAGCGAATGCGCGGTCCACAAGGCTTCGTCAGGAATTTTGGTAATGCCCTGCTCCCAGTGGGCCTTGTCGCGAGTTTGATCAGACCAATCCTCCCCAACGTGCCTTTCGTACAGCAAACGGATTAGTGGGGCTACCCACGTAGGCGCATGCACACCATTTGTGACATGTGTGATAGGAACTTCGTCAACTGTTCTCTCGGGCCAAAGCTTCTGCCAGAGAGCTCGAGACACCTGACCGTGTTTACGGCTAACGCCGTTAGTCGAACGACACATCCGAATAGCGAGGGGCGTTAAACCATAAGGCTCTTTCGAGTTCTGTGGATCGACACGGCCGAAGGCAACAAACTCCTCATCCGTCAGACCAAGTTCCTGGAAATAAGTTGGGCCAAACGACCGCGCAACGAGGTCGGGATCAAACTCGTCGTTTCCGGCAGCGATAGGCGTATGCGTTGTAAAAACGCAGCGTTCACGCACGATTTGTGCCGCCTCCGTAAATCGCAGGCCGGATTGAATCAATTCACGAACGAGCTCCAGAGTCAGAAAGGCCGAGTGCCCTTCGTTTAAATGAAACACGCTCGGCTCTAGGTTAAGTTTTCTAAGGAGTTGCGCGCCGCCGATTCCCAGCAACATTTCCTGGACGATTCGCGTATCACGGTCCCCGCCGTAGAGATGGCCAGTTACTAAACGATCGATGTTTTCGTTTTGAGTAATGTTTGTGTCGAGCAGGTAAAGGGGCACGTGACCAACGTCCGCGCGCCAGACTTGAGCGTGGACCGTACGCTCCCGCATTGAAACGTCAATCATCAGGGGCATGCCATCATCAGTCAGGATCCGATGGATAGGCAGTTGCTCGGGATAGGTTTCTCCATAATGCTCTTCCTGCCAACCGTCGCGCCTGAGGCGTTGTCGGAAGTATCCGAAACGATAAAGCAGTCCCACAGCAACCAGTGGCAGTCGAAGATCGCTGGCAGACTTCAAATGATCTCCGGCCAGCATTCCCAGCCCGCCTGAATAGAGCGGCAAGGAATTGTGAACTCCAAACTCGGCGCAAAAGTAAGCCACCGGATGCTCGGGACTGATCAGACTCCTGCCGTGTTGACTTGATCCAA
>JBPCMM010000257.1:0-8968 GCA_051002255.1 Pyrinomonadaceae bacterium | reverse complement strand
AGTCCGTTGCATCTCACCGAGCCGGCGAAAAGCCGCCGTCGAGCGCAGCCAATCCCGGTTATCGAAAGCTGGAATTCCGGAAATAACTTGTCCCGAGGGTACGTCATGACTGGTTGCGCTCTTGGCTGTCAGCACCGCATCGTCGCCAATTGTTAAGTGGCCTGCTACTCCAGCCTGCCCGGCGAGAACCACGCGATCCCCAATATGCGAGCTCCCGGCCAGCCCAACTTGAGCGCAAAGCAAGGTATCCTCGCCCACGGTGCAGGAGTGACCGATCTGGACCAAATTGTCTATCTTCGCTCCACGGCCAATTCGTGACTCGCCGACGGACGCGCGATCGATTGTTGTTCCTGCCCCAATCTCGACGTCGTCTTCAATCACTACTCGCCCGGTCTGCGGAATCTTGAGCCAGTGACGCTGCTCGTCTTTGGCATATCCAAACCCGTCACAACCAACTACGACGTTGTTGTGAATAACCACGCGTTCACCAATCTGCGAACGGTCGCGGATAACCGCGCCGGAGTGAACCACCGAGTCTTTGCCGATGATAACCCCGTCATAGATCGTGACGTTCGGATGAATCTGAACGCCCGCTTGGATCTCCGTCCCTGCCCCAATAACGGAACAGGCGCCGACGAATACGTTTTCGGCAACACGCGCTGTGGCATCGATTACTGCGGACGGATGAATAAACGGTGCTACTGTGGGTGTGGGATGAAAGAGCAAAAGCGCGCGCGTGTATGCGAGATAGGGATCTTTTGCCCGCAAACCAACCATATCATCGCGGCCCAAATCGACCGTCTCGCCCACATAGATCGCTGAAGCTTGCGTAGTTTTCAAACGCGGTGTATAGCGCGGATTTGCGAGGAATGTTACCTGCCCGGGCTTCGCTTCGTCGAGTCCGGCCGCGCCCTCAATGTCCATATCGAGCGAGCTTCCCTCGACGCGAGCGCCCGTTTTGGCTGCAAGTTCGGAGAGTTTCATGCCGGGAGTTTAACGCATGAGCCTGAGCGACGCACGTTGTCACATTAGCGAAACCGGATCGATCTCCAGATTTATGCCGCGCATATTAAGTCCTCGATTCGCGGCTGTCGCTAACGCCTGGTCGACAATCTGACGCAGTTGGCGCCTGCCCCGAGACTTCACCAGAAGCTGTATCCGATGCTCGCCTTTGAGTCTGGCAAGAGGCGCCGGGGCAGGACCAAGTATGCGGCAGGTGCGATCTTTATTGGCCAAATCCATTTCCTTTCGCAACCCTGCCGCATCGGACCGAACGCGACGCTGGTCCGCACCGTGGACCAGCAATGATGCGAGCGCAACAAACGGCGGGTAAGCGTGGTTCTGGCGATGACGGATCTCTTCTTTGTAAAAACCATCGTAATCTTGCGCGCAAGCATGCCGGAGAGCGTAGTGATTTGGGTGGTAAGTCTGCACTAGCACCTGGCCCTCTCGATCGCCTCGTCCCGCGCGGCCCGCCACCTGCGTAATAAGTTGAAATGTTCGTTCCGCAGCACGAAAGTCCGGCAACGCGAGACCGGCATCGACCGATACGACACCGACCAGGGTGACGTTGGGGAAATCGTGACCCTTAGCCAGCATCTGCGTGCCGACCAACATGTCGATTTTGCCATCGCTGAAATCCATCAGCGCCTTCTCGAAGAGTCCGCGCCGCGAAGCAGTGTCGCGATCGATTCTGCCGATGCGGAGAGCAGGGAAGAGCTTCGTCAGCATAGCCTCAATCTGCTCGGTTCCCTCACCGATGTAGTAGATATACTCTCCTTTGCATGAGGGGCAACGATCGGGCGCAATCTCACGATGGTTACAATAATGGCAGAGGATCACCATTTCACTGCGATGGTAAGTAAGAGTGACGTCGCAGTTTGGACATTGGATCGTTTCTCCACAGGAGCGGCAGAGGACAAAACTCGAATAGCCTCTGCGGTTGAGCAGGATGATGGCCTGCTCCTCACGCCGATGCGTGTCGACAATTGCCTCAAGCAAATCATCAGAAAACACTCTTGGCTTCTTGTGGCGATCAAAAACCTCACGCATGTCGATCATGCGCGCTTTTGCCATAGCGCGATTGGCGATGCGGGTTGGTAAACGCAGGCACCGATACTTGCCCGTGTGAGCGTTATGGAAGGATTCCAGCGATGGAGTCGCGGACCCAAGAATCACCACGGCAGACTCTTTTTGGGCGCGGACAATCGCGGTGTCGCGGCCGTGGTAGTGAGGTGACTCTGCCTGGCGGTATGTTGACTCGTGCTCCTCATCGACAATCACGAGCCCGAGTTTGGAAATGGGAGCGAACACGGCGGAGCGAGTGCCGATGACAATCCGCGCCTCTCCATTCCTGACTCGCGTCCACTCGTCAAAGCGCTCGCCTTTCGAAAGGGAGGAATGAAAAATAGCAATTTGATCGCCGAAGTAAGCTCGTAGCCGGCGCGAGAACACCGGCGTCAGCACTATCTCTGGTACGAGCATCATCGCAGCACGGCCCTGTTGCAGACAGATGCGCATCGAGCGCATATACACTTCAGTCTTTCCACTGCCAGTAACGCCGTGAAGAAGAAACGCGGCGTAGTCGCCTCGCCGCAGGGGCTGCTCAATCTCGCCCAACACGCTCGCTTGGGCCTCAGTAAGTTCATACTCCTCTACCAGGGGAAGAACGGCACTTGCCAGCGGATCGCGGCGAATCGTCTGCAGAGAGATTTCAACAACACCCCTCTTCTGAAGTGTGTTGACTGCTGAAATGCCGACCTTTGCCGCAGTAAGCAATTCTTGCAGGGGCATGGCGTCGCCGTGTAAGAGTGTCTTCAGAATGCGGCGCTGAGCTTCTGTGGTTTTCCGTGTAGTTATCGCACCGACAACATCTTCATGAGGGCATGACAGCTGAACAACCCGCTGCTCTTTGGGTTTTGCGAACAAGCTACCCGCTCGTTGGTCCCTCTCGATTAGGCCGCCGCGTTGAAGCTCCCGCACAGCTTTTATTGCCTGGACTTTCCCCAGTTCCGCCGCGAGATCTGCTAGTTTGACTTCTCCGACCTCGGCGATCAGTTGCAGTGCGCGGGCCAAGTTCCCGAATGAGCGTTTGGACGAGAGCGCTTCGAGATGAGAGCGTCCCTGAGGGGTGATCTTTAAGAATTGCTCGATGCTGGCGCTGATGCCCGGTGGCAGGGCGGCCTTGATGACTTCACCCCAGGGGGCCGCATAATATTCAGAAACCCATTGAGTAATCTGAAGAACTTCAGGAGTGACCAGCGGATCCGCGTCGAGAACCTGCTTCACATCCTTTACGCCGGCTTCGGACAGGTTTGGATCAGCTTGAAGGTTGTCGTGAAGATCGACGATGTACCCGGTAGTGAGGCTCCTGCCCAAAGGAACTACGACACGAGCTCCCACACGAGCGGTACCACGCATCCATTCGGGAAGCCGATAAACGAAAGACTGGGAAACGTGGAGAGGAACTACCACGTCAGCGTATTGAGGACCTGACGAAGTTATCTTGGCGCGATGGGCGGCTGCCGTTGGGGAAGAACTTCCCGATTCTTTTGGCACGGAGGAGAAGTTAGCGCGAAACCAGGAATTAAAAAAGCGCGAGGAGTGGATCCACGGCCGGCTCAGGTTTCTCGTTTTGCAGTGCTATCGAGATAGTCCCTAACCTTCTTCAAGTCTTCCCACGTTTCTCGTTTTTTCGACGGATCCCGCAAGAGATAGGCCGGATGAAACGTAGGCATGATCTTGATGCCCTGGTAGTCCTGAAATATTCCACGCAGCTTTGTAATTCCTTCCTTCACGTCCAGCAGGTTCTTCATGGCCGTGTTTCCCAGTACGACTATAACTTCCGGCATGACAGAGGCAATCTCTCGAAGCAGAAATGGTTTGCACATTGCCACTTCATCCAGAGTCGGCGCCCGATTGCCTGGTGGACGGCAGCGATTGATGTTGCCGATCAACACTTCTTCACGCTTGAAGCCAATCGATTCAATGATCTTCGTTAGTAACTGACCAGCCCTCCCAACAAACGGACGGGCCTGAATATCTTCATCAGCACCTGGCGCCTCGCCAACAAACATCAGACGCGCTTTGCGGGTGCCCTCGGTGTGAACGATGTGTGTGCGCCCTTGATGGAGCGGACAACGAATGCAATCTCCGATGTCAGCCCAGATCTGCTCCATGCTCTCACCGGACCTGGAAATCTCTTCCGGGGGAGGCCGCATATCACCAAAGAGATCGTCTTGCGGTAAAGAGCCAAGCGAAGGTTTTCCAGATACCCCGGTGGCTATTTCTGCTGGTACACCTGCGAGCGTTGATTGAGCGAAATGGGATTCTCTCTTCGCAGTGACAGGCGCCGCCGCCATCTGAGTAATTGCAGGGTCTAATTGCGAGCGAGGTTGTTTAGGCGTATCGATCGGCAGGACAGCCTCTAGTGCTACCCCAGACACGCCCAGTTCCTGGAAGTAGGTCACTTGTTCTTCGGTTTGCTTTATCAACGAGCTCAGTTCATCTGCCACGGGTTCTGTACTCATCAGAGGTTGGGGCACCTGTCTACTGAGATTTCCCAATTGCCGATTGCCCATGGCCGATTCACAACACTTGACGTTTCGCCGCGGACTTATGGATAAATCGGCTGGGCAATTAAAAATTGGCAATGTCGCTTCACTAGTGTCGGGCGGTGCCTCGCCGTCAACGGTCTTGAAATCGGCAATTGGCCTCGGCTCGGAGCCTAACGATCTCATCAAGAATGCGATGGGCGGCCCCAAGCTTGGACATCAATGGAAGTTCTAGTGGACCTTGAGCGCCGCGCCGCACAATTGTTATAGCGTTTTCGGTATTATCGAACCCGGCATCTAAGCGGGTTACGTCATTGGCGACAATAGCATCAAGATTCTTCGCTCGAAGCTTTTCCTGCGCATTGATTAAGACGTCGTTAGTTTCGGCTGCGAAGCCAATCACCAAAAGACCATTCTTTCTTGCTGAGGCAACTTCACTCAGAATGTCGCGAGTGCGCTCTAGCGTTAGGACCAGTGAAGACTCACTTTTCTTTATCTTCGTGGCTGCCCGCTGGGCCGGTCGATAGTCCGCCACGGCCGCGGCACTGATAAAAACCGTGGCCTTGGGTAGCTCTTTCATGACCGCTTCGAGCATCTCGTCTGCTGAAAGCGCCCGTAAGACACGGAGGCCATTAGGGGAATTGACGCTGGTAGCCCCGGCAACTACCGAAACGTCAGCGCCCCGACTTAGGGCGGCTTCGGCAACTGCGAATCCCATCCTTCCTGAAGAACGATTGGAAATGAACCGGACAGGATCGAGTTCCTCGCGGGTTGCACCAGTAGTGATCAGTAACCGCTCACCGGCTAAATCCTGGACCATTCGGCCCTGATTTAATAGTTCAACAGCCGATGCGACGATTCTTTCCGGGTCGTTAAGTCGTCCGAGACCGATCGTCCCGCAGGCCGTCTCCCCCAAGTCTGGCTCTACAATGCGAACGCCATCGTTTCGAAGCTGTGACAAATTGCGTTGTGTTGCGGGATGGCCCCACATGGTTGGGTTCATCGCTGGCGCGATCAGGACAGGCGCGGTGCACGCTAAATAGGCAGAGGTCAAAAAATCGTCCGCGACTCCATTGGCAAACTTCGCGATAATGTTGGCGGTTGCGGGCGCTACGATGAGCAGATCAACCTCCTGAGAAAAGGTGATATGAGCTATTGGATCGGGATTATCTGGGGAATAGTCGTCAACGATGACGGGGGCGCCCGAGAGTGCTCGAAACGTGAGAGGTCGAATAAACTCGCATGCGCGCTTTGTCATCGCGACGCGAACCGAACATCCCGCCCGCTGGAGTCCTCGAAGAACCTCGGCAGCCTTGTAGGCGGCAATTCCACCGCTGATTCCCAGCGCGACCTTCTTTAATTCGGACTCAGGTTTTATTGAGCTATCGGTCATTCGAGGCGTAAGCGGTATACCAAGAATTCAACGTCAATGTAACATTGCTGAAACCAGTGCGCAATCAAGCATAAGCGCATATAGGTTATAATCAGGTACCGTTAACTAGAGCGCTTCCATGGCTTCGTTTTCTCGTGAGAGAGCCGAGGTTCTTAGGTAATGAGATACTTTCTCTCGAAATTAGTGGTAAGTGTCATCGTCATATCGATCTTATCGTCTATACCGATTTTGACTCCTGCCAGCCAGGCTCGCCGTGATGAAGAGCAGTTCGGACCCGTTGTTCGCGCTTACCTAGGCTATTTGCGAAACGAGCAAGAGGTTGTAGATGATCGGGTCAGCCGTCGCGAGGTGAGCCAGGCTTACTATCGCCGCAATTCGAATCGGATTCGCGCCCTTCGGCAGATGGCAGTTCGCATCGCTCGAGAGAGTCGAAACGATTATCTCCCTGAATTGGAGGCTGTTTCGCGCGATGAAATGGGATTGCTCTTCGAACGCCCTCCACGACCTGAAATGCTCCGCGAAGGCGAGATTTTGCGGCGTACCTTCAGGTTCCTCGGAGCCGTTCGTTCTGGGGAAAGTTTCTATATTTTTGCCCGCCTGGATCCTTACGAACAAAGCGAACTTTCTCAAGGGGAGGGCCATGAGTCACCGCTCAAGGACGTAAAGAAGGCCGCTCCACCGGGGTTAATACGCACGCGGCGAGTGACTTCACCGTAACTAACCCTCGCGATGGTCCATTTTAAGGCCCCTAGCGGTTTCGCTACCTGTAATTGAACAAGCATGGAATTTGGCCCAGACCCTGCGAAAAGGTCTGGATCGCTAAGGGGGCACGTGTTATCTTGGCGCTGTAGCGGAAAAAAGCACAATTTTGTGCTAAACGAGGCCTAAATGCTTGTTGACAGAGCGCCAGCATTCGTGTAATAAAAGCGAGGTCCTTTAGCGTCTACTAAACGCTATTTGCGCTTCTAGCGTCAGTACTCCGCGAAGGTGAGACGAGATTTACGGGAAGATCCGTCACATCCGAAAGTTTTTAACCGTCGCGCCACGCCATCAAGATTTTTGTTTCACAATACGGGAGGAAAGTTAATGATCAGCAAAACTTGGAGCCGCAAAACCATCGCGGCCTTTCTGTCAGTTGCCGTCCTAAGCGTCTATTCAATGATTGCTTTGGCGTCGCCAGAGGCTAAGGTTCCATCCGGAGAGCTATCGATTTCCGGTCAAGTTACGGTTAACGGCCAGAGCGTTATTTCTGGCGGCACTATGTTTTCGGACAGCGCAATCGTCACGTCAGAGAACAGCAGCGCCACCGTGAACATCAGCAAGTTGGGCCGGGTTCAGTTGGCACCCAACTCCAGCCTGACGCTCAGTTTCACCGACAAGGCCATTACTGGTCAGCTCGACAGTGGCATCGCAAGCATTTCAACGCAGGCCGGAATCTCCGTGAACCTCACAACCAAAGATGGAGCTGTGGTGGTTGATGGAAGCCAGGCAACGTCGTTTACGGTGAATGCCAAGCGCGGAATTACCATGGTCTCAACCCAGGCCGGTCTCGCAGAATTACGCGCCGGTGGTGGCGTCAAGCAGATTGCGGCTGGTGAGAGTGGTACTGCCGGAACGCCGAATTCTCCGGCAGACGACGAAGACAGAGGCCTGAGCAGTGGCGCCCTCGCGGTGCTGTTAATCGCTGCAGGGGGTGCGGTTCTGGCAGCTATTCTTGCGACCAGGGAAGATGATATCAACTTCGGCGGCACCGTAGTCGTAATCAGCCCGAGCAGATAGTCGTCGAGACTTCTTTGCCGAAAACACCGCAGCGCTACTCCAAGCCGCGCGGTCACCTAGACTAACCTTGCGGGTCACGCGACTCTCAGTCGTGCTTGACCCGCAAGGTTTTGAATAATGACCATTTATCCCGCCTCAAGCTCCTGAAGGTTACTTTCAATGCATATCGCGGTAATCGGCACCGGGTACGTCGGTTTGGTTACAGGCGCATGCTTTGCCGAGTTTGGTGTCGATGTCACCTGCGTCGATGTTGACTCGGAAAAAATTGGACGCCTCTCTGCGGGTGTGATGCCCATCTACGAGCCGGGACTTGAGCAATTGGTTGCTAAGAACGTCCAGTCTGGGCGACTGCGGTTTACCACTGACGTTAAGCAGGCTGTCGAGCAGGCGCTCGTAATATTTCTTGCGGTGGGGACTCCTCCAAAGGAGGATGGCTCGCCCGATCTGAGCTTTGTGGAAACTGCGGTGCGGTCGGTGGCGGAGTTTATGAACGGCTACAAGGTTATAGTCACGAAGTCGACAGTTCCGATCGGTACTGGTGAACATCTTCGACGTCTAATTCGGGAGAATCAGAAATCACGGGTAAACTTTGGTGTAGTTTCTAATCCGGAATTCCTACGTGAGGGCGCGGCCATAAATGACTTCATGCGACCGGACCGCGTGGTAATAGGAACCGCAGACGAAGAGGCTATCGCCATCATGCGAGACCTATACCGCCCTCTTTACCTAATTGAAGCACCATTCGTCGTAACGTCGCTGGAGGCTGCGGAACTGACAAAGTATGCTGCCAACGCATTCTTAGCCACCAAGATATCCTTCATAAACGAGATTGCGGCTTTGTGTGAACGTATTGGATGTGACGTTCACGATGTGGCTAGGGCCATGGGAATGGATAAACGTATCGGCAGCAAATTTCTCCACCCGGGCCCGGGTTTTGGTGGATCTTGTTTTCCAAAAGACACGCGGGCGCTGGCGTCAGTAGCCCGGCAATTTGATTGCGACTCGCTGGTTGTTGATGCGGTTATTGAAGTGAATCAGCGACAACGAAAAGCAATGTTACCCAAGATCGAAGAGCTGGTAGGCGAACTCAAAGGCAAGACTGTTGCAGTCCTTGGGCTGGCGTTTAAACCGGAAACGGATGATATGAGAGAAGCGCCCTCAATTGAGATTATTCGCGGTTTGCTCGAGCGGGGAGCCAATGTACGCGCCTACGATCCGGTGGCCATGACTGAGGCGGCCCACG
>JBPCMM010000256.1:0-6858 GCA_051002255.1 Pyrinomonadaceae bacterium | reverse complement strand
TTGGTTATTACGGCAGCGGCGGGTTCGATCCGGGAACTTATGAGGTGCTGCGTCCGACCGCAATGTTTCTTTCGCAGTTTATTAAGCCGCCAGATGACTACGTTTCGGTGGTTGCCTACGACATGCGGCCGACGCCGTTAACGGACTTCACCAACGACCCCAGGCGTATCAACGAAGTCATCAATTTGTTGCTGCGCAATTCGCCGGCATTCAGAGAAAGCAATCTTTTCGATGCGTTGAAGTTCGTACTAATTGGCGGACGGGGTGACTCAGTTGTGTTGGAAGACTCAAAGACTGAAAAGTCAGACTATGCGGGGCTGGTCACGGTTCAGGGACGAAGGCGGGCGTTGATTCTGATAGCCTCGGGAATCGATACTTTTAGCAAGATCAATTACAGCGACGCTCGCAAGATAGCGCAGAACGCCGGCATACCGATCTACATCATTGGTACCGGCAACATGTTCAACAAGAGATACGGTGATTCGTTGCCGGCAACCGACAGCCTTTCAGGGATGCCCGGAAGGCTGACTCTGCTCCAGGCCGACAACACGCTCAAGACTTTCGCAAAAGAAACAGGTGGAGCTTATTTTCCCTACACCTTTGATGGCGAGATTCCCGGAATCCTGAATTCGATCAACGGCCTGTTGCGCAGTCAGTATAGTTTGGCATTCAACCCGGGTGATGTTCGGGACGGCAAACAGCACAAGATCAAAGTAAGTGTGGACGTGAACGGCGATGGCGTCTATGACGACAAGGAGTATGTCATTCAGGCGCGTTCGGTCTATAACGCTCCGAAGGGTTAGCCGCAAAAGCATTAGCAGGTAAGCAAAAGGCAGCCAACCGTAAGGTTCGCTGCCTTTTATTTTGGAGTGCCTGACAATTCGAGTTCAGCAAAATGTCCCCTCACTCGAATCGGCAATTGGCAATTGGCAATCGGAAATGAACCATGAAACAGATGTCGTAGTGATCGGCGGCGGAGCAGCGGGTCTCTTTTGCGCGATTGAAGCCGGAAAGCGCGGCCGGAGAGTGATGGTGCTCGAGCACGCGGAACGCATCGGCAAGAAAATCGCTATCTCCGGCGGGGGACGATGTAACTTCACCAACATCAATACCAGCCCTGACAATTTCATCTCCGCCAACCCACATTTCTGCAAGTCTGCCCTGGCTCGCTACACGCCCTCGGATTTCATCTCGCTGGTGGAGAAACACGGAATTCCCTACCACGAGAAAAAGCTCGGACAACTCTTCTGCGACGAGGGTTCACGCCGAATAATCGAAATGCTGCTCCACGAATGTGAGGCAGCTGGCGTAGAGATTCGCTGCGGCTCGGCTGTGCGTAGAGTGGAGCAAGAAGCGAATTTCGAAGTTGAAACTGAGACTGGCAGTGTTGTCTCACAATCACTCGTCGTTGCCACTGGCGGATTATCGCTTCCCACACTCGGTGCTACCGACTTTGGCTACCGTATGGCTCGGCAGTTTGGTCTTATGATCCAGGAGCCGCGGCCGGCACTTGTCCCTTTCACTCTATCAAGTCAGACGCAAAGGGAGTTAGCTACTCTAAGTGGAATTTCAGTTGATGCCCTGGTCAGTTATGGTAGTCAACAATTTCGCGAAAATATTCTGGTCACGCATCGTGGCTTGAGCGGACCTGCAATCCTGCAAATCTCTTCCTACTGGCAGCCTGGCGCGGCAATCGCTATCAATCTGCTACCCGAACACGATGCCGGCAAGCTTCTGCGCGAGCAGCACAACCGAGAGATGGGGTTGGCGAACTTCCTCAGCCAGTTTCTGCCGCGGCGCTTTGCCCACGCGTGGTGCGCGCTGAACGCTCCCTCTCAGCCAGTCAAACGCTTCACACCCGCGCAGCTCGCCGATATTTCCAAGCGGCTCAATCACTGGGAGATCGTTCCCTCTGGAACTGAAGGCTACAAAAAAGCTGAAGTGACCGCGGGAGGTGTCGCGACCGAAGAACTCTCATCGCAAACGTTGGAAGTCAAAAGGGTGCCCGGACTTTACTTCATCGGTGAGGTGGTAGATGTAACTGGTCAACTCGGAGGCTATAACTTCCAGTGGGCCTGGGCCTCCGGTTATGCGGCCGGTCAGAGTGTGTAGGGACAGGAGGCAGACGGCAGGGGCAGGAGGGAGCATTTTCCATTTCTCATTTTTTCTCATTGGTCATTCGGCATTTTTCATTTATCATTTGTGGCTGTTGTTTCGTGTCCGTTCGTGTGATTTCGTGGATCGTTCTCCATCTCTCAGCCAAATAAGCGATCCACGAAATCACACGAATCACCACGAAATGCGATCAGGAAAATGACCAATGAAAAATGTCAAATAATGTCAAATGACAAATGGAAAATAATGCCCCTGCTCCTGCCTCCTGCCTCCTGTCGTCTGCTCCTGCCTTCTGTATTTAGCTACCATAAAGCCGCAGACGAAACTCATCATTGAAGGCGTAGGTCTCGGAGCGCTTTCCCGAGAAGACGCGCGATTCGCGCAGTAGCATTGGAAATCCACCAGTTGGGAGGTCCAACGCATAAGCGGGACTGGAGAAAATCGCAGAGATTTGAGGGTTCAGTCTCTCAGGTATTCCATAGCGGATTGCTTTCTGAGCCACGGGAGAGAACCCCAGAGTTCGACGAGGATTGATCAATTCAATTGTGCGATCGAAAATGTTGAGACGCGTCGGTTGATCCCTGAGAGCTAGATCCCGGTGCACCAGCATGTTGGCGACGGCTTCCTTTAAAGCGCCCCGGTGATAATTCGCCCGGGCCGGAACAGGACTCTGCTCAACCTCTGCCGGCCGGGAAATTCGAGGACGCGCATCCCACAAATCACAATAGCGACTAATAAAACGGAGAGCTGATTCGTAAAGCGTAGCTAGATTACCACTGAGTTTAACGCGTTCGACAACAGCAGCTTGTACCGAATCACCTGCGAATCGTGTCGCCGTGATTGCTGAGCGCGGTAGCAATTCGCTAACTCTCTCGTCGTGTCCGAACAGAAGCAGACCGGCTGTGGTAGGTACAACCTCGACACCGTTGTTCGTAGCCAGCAGTAGATCGCGCTGCAGAACTTCCGTGGTGGGGTAGCCGGAAGCAGTTGCTTCGTCAAAGGCGTCTCCGTTGAATTCCCGCAGGAAACTCCAGAGATGTGCTTCATCAATGTCTTTGATCGCGGCGCCAATTACAGAAACGTTCTCATAACCCAACGGTCGAGCATCGTCCAAAAGCGTCGCCAGCTCCTCGCGCGTCGCCTCACGTTTCTCAGCACCGATGCGCAGGTAGAAACGCCCATCACGAGTGCGATAGGGGCGACGCTTTCCTTCCACGTCGAGGGCTACGATCCGCCGGCCATTGTCAAAGGCAATGCGGTCGATAAAGGGAACGATCGGCGGGTGGATTTCTTCGCGGCAGATGCGCACCAGCTCTTGTAGGACGTCTTCGGCGTCATCGACGCCTTCCACGCGCATCTGATCGTTGACACCAAAGACTATGACGCCACCGCCGGTGTTTGCCAGTGCAACTATCCCCTGCGCGATCTTTTCCGGATTTGAAAGTTTTACTTTGAGTTCCAGGAAGGTATCTTCGCCGCCGCGCACCAGCCGGAGCAGTTCGACCCTCGAGGTCTGGGGCGCAGTTGTGGAGAGGATGTACTCCTGGAACGAGCGTTCGGTAGCGGGTTCGTGCCGCTGGTTGCTGCGAAATTTTCTGCGAGCCATTTGTGTATTGACGGGGCCGCTAAATTCTGCCCGCCCGGATGCCGCCCGAGCGACATCACTGGAATAGTTGTGGTGGCACAGACTTTAATCAATCGGGAGCTGCTTTTCAGCTCTCGGACCGATGTTACTCGCATTCACAGACTAAAGTCTGGGCCAATTAATCGTCTGTCGGTTCGCGGACAGCCTCGAGTATTTCCACTTCGCGCCGCTGTAACGCTCGTCCCTGAAAGTCGATCAAGAGCATATAAGAGCAAATCGCCAGTGCAGCGAACAGAGCCAGTGTAGCATATTCAATGATCAGGCTTTGGGTGAAGAAACCAGCCGCAGTGGCCGCAAGCGGCGGTATCGCCAACAAAATAAGGAGGGGAATTATTAGCAGCCCGACCACGCCTGACACGTTCAGGCGTTTGCCAAACTTCATCCGTTTTGGAAAGCGTATGGAGAGCAAGTTGCCGATAACGGACATGGTCGCGGCAAACGTAATAAAGCAAAGGGCCACAAACAGGAAAGCGCGAGGCGTGAGGTCGCGGAACACCAGGTGATTGACAATCAAGAGCGCCATCGAGAAGAGCAGCGCAACGATGGTCAAGGCGATGTTCTTACCAACTAATATGGTACGACGATCTACTGGGGAAAGCATAAGCGACCGCATACCCCCCTCCTCGAAAGCGAACTGGTTGCATGAGATACCGGTGAGGATGAGGAACACATACAAAACGCCGCCGCTAGCCATTAAGCCTTCACCATAGTCCAGGAAGTCAGTCGGGAATGATCTCGTGCCCTGTGTGACCTCAGCGTTCAGCCGGTTTGTATTCACCAGTTTGACCACAATCAGTATTAAGGGCATTAACACCATCATACGAAGCTGCGCATTACGCATTGCATAGCGCAACTCCTTTTCGACCACCGCTGAGAGCTGCGGCGATACCAAGGGAAGTTCCCACCCTGAGTAGGCCTCGGTTTTTGCGCGTCTCGCGCCGGAAACAGTTCGCCGCTTTCCTCCTCCCCCCAGCACTGCACGTTGAGCGATCCAATAGGTAGCCGCAATGAGAAGTAGGGTGTAGCCCGTAAGCGTGGCTAGTGCCAGCAGGTACTCTCCGGTGGCGGCTTCGCGTAGCCCGCTGGTTAGTGCCACTGCGGCAGCACCTGGGGGAGTCCAGCGCAGGCCTCTGAATGATTCGGCGTGCCTGATCAACGCGGGCGCAAGCTGGCCAATCAAAGCGCCGCCAAGTCCGGCCACGACCCCAATCAACGCCAACACAGTTTCGCCGCGCGTACGCCTTCGACGAATGAGCGAGCCAAGCGAGATGGACAGCCACTTCGAGAGGGCCACTCCGAAAACTGCCGCGGGTATTGTCGCAATCAACGCGAGGCCGAGCATTCCGCTTCCCAAACCTGCGCCCAACCCCATAGCAATGATCGCGGGAATGGCAAAGACGGACTGAAGGTTTGTCACTTCGCTGATGAAGTCGAGGGCAAAAAGTTTGCGCAGGCTAATCGGGTACAGCAGGAGACGTGCCGGCTCAAACTGTCTGTTGCTGCCGATGCTGAGCGGTAAGGTCGCCCACATCAGGTAGCAGAGCGCGAAGATGGAGAAGAATATGAACTCAGCCGAGGGAAGTCCGCTAGCCCTCGTTCTAGTTGGAGTAGCGTGAACCATTATAGCTGGCGACGTCAGAGCAAAAGCTGCCAAACCCAACCCCAACGCGACGACCATCGCAAGAGCCAGCGCGGCCAACATTCCTAGAATTGACGCTATGCGGTTGGCGACCGCCTTGGACGACCTCAGTGAATTCCGAAATAACTTCCACTTCAGCCAGAGTAATGTGGTTAGTTGAGACAAGGCTCGTTTGTACTCTGTTCTTTGTACTTGGTTTTTGTTCTTGCTCGAGCTCTTACAAGTATAGAATGAAGCAGTACTGAAGCAGCAACAGCGCCTGACAATCAGAAGCAAAGAACAAAGCACTAAGTACAAACATCAGACCGATTACTAATGTTCGATTCTCCAGCTACATTTAAGGTCTACGTCAGTCTGGGTTCCAACCTGGGCGACCGGGCCGGTAATCTTCTGCTGGGAATTCGCGGAATGTTCGATACGGGCCTGGTGATTAGTAGATTATCAAACGTTTATGAAACTGAACCTGTGGAGACATTTCCTCAGCCGGCGTTTCTCAACATGGTTGCCGAACTTTCTTCGAATGCGCTTCCGCCACCTGAACAGATGATGGCCCGTTTACTCCGAGTGGAGAATGCACTTGGCCGCACGCGCGAAACTGCGAGGGCCCCGCGGACAATTGATCTTGATCTTCTTCTTTACAGAGATGAAAAGCAGAACACCGAGTTTCTCACCCTTCCTCATCCTCGCTTTCATCTTCGAAGGTTCGTACTAACCCCGTTAGCAGAGCTTGCACCTCGCCTCGTGCACCCGACACTCAATCTAATAGTCGCCGACTTACTGCAAAATCTTGAAGACAGATCAGAAGTGAAGCGCTGGCGTCCGTAGGGCAATCAAGGAGGCAGACGGCAGAACAGGAGGCAGTACGTATTGCCGCGTACTCATATCCTTTCATTGTGGATCTAAGGTCGTTGCCCACCTAAGTCGTGCTCCTGCCTCCTGCCCTGCTCCTGCCGTCTTGCCGCCCCCCCCTTTTCCCCTTTCCCCCGGTTTCCCGCTATAATGCCCCCACTTGATAGCACGCCTTGTACATGTCCGAATTTGCCGGCCTATTAGCAATTTAACTGGTCACGGGCCGGAGTGGCCAGAGAGCTGAAACCATGCCGTATCTCAAACCTGAGCGTCCGGAAAAGGTTAGTGCGCCTTCGTTGCGAGCCAGCAAAAAACGCGGCGAGCGCCTGGTATGTTTGACAGCTTACGACTATCCAACGGCCCGTCTCATTGACGAAGCCGGCATAGACATCGTCCTGGTGGGCGACAGTCTGGGTAACGTTGTACTGGGTTATGGGAACACTGTTCCCGTCACGCTCGATGAAATAATGATTCACTTGAAGGCTGTGCGTCGGGCAGTGCAGCGAGCGCTGCTGGTGGCCGATATGCCTTACGGATCGTTTCACACCGGCGCCGATGATGCCGTGAAAAACGCCCTGCGCCTGGTTAAAGAAGGTGGGGCGGAAGCGGT
>JBPCMM010000255.1:0-7911 GCA_051002255.1 Pyrinomonadaceae bacterium | reverse complement strand
CCTCGAGGCCGCCCAGGTGGCCTGCCTGGCTGAGGTTGCTATCTATACTCCGTGAAAAAGGCATCCAAGAGCTGAGTTCTCGATTGAACCGCTGGATCCGCCGGAAGAAATGGGCCCCCCAAAGCTTCCCTTTGTCCGCCTCGTACCGAATCGATCTGAAAGGGAGGGCAATCTCAACCACATACCCGACATCGTTGACGACGCCCTTCGACTCCATCAGGACGTCTACACTGAAATCCTCGCCACCTCCTTCCGTGAGCACGCCATCACCCTGAATCCCCAGCGGATTGAAGAACATCTCAAACGCCTTACGTTTGTCGTTGAATGTGTCGAGAAAAAAACCGACGTAGTCGTCCTGGAAGATGCTGTCGCGCTTGGCTACCGTTGAGCGCACTTTGTCCGGTTCGTCGAAAGCACGGAATGCAATGTAAAGAAATTTCGGGTCGTAACCAATTAAAACCTCAGTGGGCTTCGACGGAGCAATGTTGTCACCAGGATCAATCTGGTAGAAGTCTTTAAGCACGGCGGCGCTCTGCCATACGGCCTCATCCAGTTTCCCGTCAATTACGGGGGGAGTTTCAAACTTCGGAACAGTCACCGGATTGGCCTTCTCCGGTGGGAGCACCACCGCTCCCTTAACAGCAGGCGCAGCAGAGGAAGGTGATGTCGACTTAGTTTTGGGGTTCGGTGATTCGGCAGGGGTTGCGGACGCCGTCGCAGACGCCGGCACAGGCGTAGCAGACGCTGCAGGCACTGGTGAAGAAGGCGCTGGAGGTGTACCCACGCTAACCGACTGCGTATTCGGATTACCAACAGGCGCCTGGGCGAAAGCGGTGGATGTAAGAAAACTCAACGCGCTGAGAATCAGGCATGCTCGTTTCATAACTAACGTCACTCTAATTAGGGTTACAGTGCCAGTCGCCTCGGCTCGGAGTTCAATGCCTCACTCCATTTTCGAGTTGACGTTGTTATCTCATCGCGAATTAAGAGCGATTCTTCCGTCTCCCGTGCTAAGAACGAAGACGTTGCCGCCGCGACCCACTCTCCATCGCTTCACACGCTTCGAGGGAGCGATGTCTTCAGAAATGGTTATGCCGGCATTGTCGATGCCTTCCGCATTCGTTTCTATAGTGAAGTCGGAATTCGAAGGAACCGACAGCGAGATATTTCCGTCACCCGTTCGCGCAGCCAGACTAGTGAATTTTCCATCGAGAGAAATCGAGCCATCGCCCGTGCGCGCGTCGACCTGTCCCTCAAAGCTCATGATCCGAATTTCTCCATCACCAGTGTTGACTCGCAACTGTCCTCCGCCATTGGTCACTTTAATTGAGCCATCACCGGTACGCAGAGTGAGTTCACCCGAAACGCCTTCCAAGGTCAGCTCACCATCCTGTGACGAAACGTGCAAGGTAGAACTGCGCGGAACATAGACTTCCAACGAAACCGCACCGTTGCTCTCCTCAGACTTCGCGATGATCGAAACCGATGAGCCTTGCTGTTCCGTCTGAATAGCTACCTGCTTAATCTCTTGCTCATCGGCACCACGCTTTGTGGCCGTATACATCACTTCGCGCTTATCCCACCCGCGAACAGTGACGGCTCCGTCGAACGTCACGAGGTTCACGCGCGGCGAATCAGCAACTGAGAAAGTCTTCGACTCACGTTCGGTCAAACCCTTGTACCGATAACTTTTCCCACTACTTTTGCCTTCCCCGACGCCTTCTTCGCCTCTCACTTCGCGGCGCACTCTTTCCCGCACCTCGCGTTGAGTCTCACGTTCAATTTCTCTCTGGGCACGTGCGATTTCGCGCTGAGCTTCACGAATGGCTTGCTCAACTTCGCGCTGCACCTCAATCTGCACTTCACGATTCGCTTTGGCGGCCTCGGCCTGCTGAGCTCGATCAGCCCGGCGAGCTTCCCTGGCCTGCCGTCGCTCCTCTGCGCTCATACTGCGCTGGGCCTCCTCGTCGCCGTCATCGTTTTCGCGCTCTCCCGAATACCCCTTAGTCTTATCCTTGTCTTTATCTTTTGTGGTTCGCAAGCCAGTAGCCGTGCTTACTGGGCGGCCGTCCTGGGCATGCTTGAGAGAGATACGGCCATTTACGTTTCCCAGCTTTATGCGCGGCCCGCCGGCTCCTATTTGCCCATAAAGCTCATGGCCCACGTAATCCCCGTGCTGCACGTTAAGGCCGAACTCATTGCTGATGGCGCCATGAACCGTTCCCGCTCTCACCACAGCATTCGCATCCGAGGGAATGATCAGCGTCACGTTTCCGTTGACCGACCCGAGCGTAATCGGCTTCGCTTCCTCAAGTTTAGTAAAAGCTGCTTCCAAGCTGCCGTTGACTGTCGAGAGTTTTGCTACGCCAGCGAGGCCGCGGGCAGTTACCCGACCGTTCACCGACGAAGCTTTGACATCACCTTCGACACCATCGACGTCGAGCGAACCATTCACGAGATCTACCGACTCCAAACGGACCTTGCGGGGAACCGTTAAGGTGTAGTCAACCACCGCGGGGTTATTGTAGCGGCCTTTCTGTTCATCAGTAAAAGTCTGGTTCCAGTCCGGATAAGTCGTCTTAATTCTGATTGCCTCGGCGGTGGCATTCACCTCGATCTTCGCTTCATTTAATCGCTCACGTCTGTAAGCGCGCTTGACCGCGTTCACCTGAACCTCATCCCGGTCCCAGACGGCGATGCGTACACCGCCATTCAGATTCTCGAGACTTAGCCGGCCATTTGCCGAAAGCGGATAAGTCTGCTGAAAGTCTTCGCGCACCTCCTGGGAGGGCTCATCGCCGGGTAGCGACCCCTCAACTTCCGCATTGCGCGCAACTCCCAGCTGAATCTTCGATGCACGTCCACTCGTCGCGCTCCATAGCGCAGCGCCCAAAATCATTGTCACGATCCAACTCTTCTTCAACATCATTTCTTCTCTCTTCTCTCTTCTCTCTTCTCTTCTCGTTCTTTGTCGGGTACTCAACTTTTGCCGAATCAACTGGCACGTCGAGAACTATTAAGTCGTTCGAATCTTTTAAATATGAATTCGCGCCTGCCGTTGTCAGTCTTACCGTGCTGTTTACGGTTTATTCTGCCCAGCAGGCTCAGGGGAAAATCCGGTGATACTTCAGTCTCGAGTGCGTCTGCTTTGATATCGGTGACCATCATCATGGGAAGATCCAAGGTTATTTCCCGGTCAAATTTTTTATATTCAATGCGGGTTGGCCAAGGGCTATCTCGGCGCTTCACGGAGTTCTCCTCTTTGAGGTGCTTCCCGGGGGCGTATTTAGCACGTACTAACTGTGGCAAGTTGCGATTCACCTTCTTGCTGGCAACCAGTTCCACCTTGCCACCCACTTCAGGTTTTGTGATGGTCTCGAGGTCAATCGTCTCAACCTCGATGCCTCTGGCCGACGCGACGCCGTCGCTTGAACCAGACTCGCTGGAAGAGTTGACCAGTTGCGGCGCATCATTCGGACACGACTCGCCAGATGATATGGATTTATCCTTAAGCGTTACCAAATCACTCCCACGCCATTGACTCGTGAACTCCTGAATGCTGCTAACCATCTCCTGGAGGCGATTCAGATCCTTCATAGCAGTGGAAAAAGCCGCCAGGCCCACCAGTAGTATCAGTGTCACTTTGTATGCTCTGTTTTCTGGCACTTTAATCTCGTTCATTTCTTTCACCCTTGGGCTCTAACATTTTTCAGGCCGGGAACAGTCACCTTGGAGGTTTTTCATACTACCGTCCCCGGCCCGTCTGCGTTGCTCTATTACCAGAACACCATGCTGAATTTGTTTGTGGCAGAAATTTGGCATTTCTTAAAGGGATTTCCGGCCAAACCGAAAATCCGCTTTTGCGTCTAAAACTTGAAAAGTTTGGAGTTTCGACTCTTTCAGGTTGGACTGCAGAAAGCAAACTATTGGCTTGAATTTCAGACCAAACGGGACGGGATAAGAACGATCGCTAGTTCTTCACCAGATGGAGAGTGCCGCTGAATGAAGCGACCTGAATGCTAGCGTCTCCTGCACCGCACACTGCATTCACACGGCGCAATGTGTGAGTGGCAACCGTAACCGGTGTGGTCACGATTACCTTACTCATGCGAGGCGCAACTTTTACGATAACAGGCGAAGCCTCGGGCGTGGCGAGGGGAGCCGGTGCCAGGCTGCTTGGAGGTACACTACTAACTACTAAGGCAGCTGGCGCTGGAGCTGACGGAGGGGCCGCGTTTGGAGTCAGTGTCAGCGGAAAATCCGAAATAATCTCCCCGTCTCTAGCGACCTTAGCGCTAAGATTGAAGGACGAGTCACGTGGCAATGTGAGCGTTATATCGCCGGACATAGTCTTGAATCCATAACGGCCGCCGGCCGCGAGTGGTCCGGTTAAGTGTACATCTCCCGTAACCGTTCGCGCATTGAACTGCGAGTGACTGACTCCCTGAAGATTTAGATCGCCACTCACGCTAACCGCTTCAAACCCATCCGCGGCCGCGGATGGGCGCAGGTTGACCACTTCGATTCCGCCGCCAACCGTCGTGACGCTCGCGCGCCCGGTGGAATCCCTGATGGAAACATTGCCGCCCACGCTTCCGACCTCAACGGCTCGCGAGACACGCTCGATACTAATGTCGCCGTTCTGCGTTCCCGCAACCGCTACTGCTATGTCGGCGATGTTTATGTCGCCGTCACGGGTTTGCACATGCACCGAGGCAGCGCGCGGAACAAATAGCTCGAGCTCGCTAGACGCCTGACAGTTGTTTTTGTTTCGTTCCCCGTCTGACTTGTCGACCACGAATACTTCCACTTTCATTGCTCTACCGGATTGAGCGGTCCCGTCCTTTTGCCTTAGCTCAATCTGCGCGGCGTCCGACCCCCGGGCCGAAACTTCATTCTTGTCCCAGCCGTGGACGCTGATACTGCCGGACGTTACGCAAATCGAAACCGTCACTGAAGGATCCGCGGATATGGTCCGCTCAACCTTCTGAGAGCGCCCGCCGTCATTGCGGCCTGTGGCCCGAGCCCCGACCGCTGCAGTCGCAACGATTAAAACGAGACAAACTTGAATAGCTGTGAACTTCATCGGTACCTATTAAAACCTAAACCTTACGGCCGGTTGTACAGTCGCGCGTCTGCGACAGTATTCAGGAGATCAACTTTGCTCTGATAAGCATTAAACATGAATTCCGCAGCATCCGGGTCATTAGGGTTCTTTTTGGCCGCGTTACGCGTAGCCGCAAGTGCCCGATCAACGACCGCCAGGTTTCTTTCATACTCCGCCTGCAACCCTGGTCTCATCGGCCTATTACTCTTTGCTTTGATCGTCGAGTCTAGAGCCGCAATCGTTTTCAGGTAACTACGCTCGCCCGGTAACAGCTTTACCTGCGCTACGGCTTGATTGCTCACGGTGCGCGGTCTTACTGAACGAGTCCTTTGAACCGGTTCATTCACAACGACAGAAGGACTGATAACTGGCACCTGAGTGACAGCAGACACCGCATCGCTGCCCGTATTCGAAGTCTTGGTTACGGGACCCTGCTGCGGTACTACGGCTACGTTGTTTTCGTTATTGCTGGTGGGAGACGGGCTCTGTCGCCACTGAATGGCTCCTATTATCGCTCCGAACACCAGCACCACCGCAAGCGCGGCATAACCGAATGTCCGTTGCGGGGTAAACGCAAAGAGGGTGCTGGGAGATTGAAGCCACCCACGGCCTGCCATAACAACGGGTTCTCTGACTGTATTCTGATTGCCCACCTCTAATCCCGCGACGGCTACATCAATACGATGACGCAAGCGCTCGGTTGGCACCGTCGCGTCAAACTCGGGTGCGAGCGCGCTCGAAAGCAGAAGAACCTCACCTTCCAACTTGCGCGCCGCTGCCGCGCAATTCAGGCACGACACCAAGTGTGAGGTGACGCCTTCCATATGCTCGTTTGAAAGCTCACCATCAAAATAGCTCTGCAGAATTCCTTCGTCTAAACACTCTCTCATCAACGACCTCCGATTTTTCCGTACACTCTGACAAACTCTTTACGGCCCCGCGCTACCAGGCTGCCCACGTTCGTTTCCTTCAGTGACAACGTGGTAGCAATCTCGCGATAGGAAAGCCCCTGCTGTTTCAAGAGCAGGCAACTTCGCATCGGCTCTTTGATTTTATCGAGCGCTCGTCGTGCTTCGGCGATCGCCAGCCTGCGCTCGTAATCTTCCTCGGGCTGCGGGAACCATATCTCAGTGGTAGTCTTCTGGTACTCGTCGTCGCGGGCTGCGGCGCGGCTCTGGCCACGCAGTGTGTTACGCGCAACGTTTAAAGTGACACGCAAAAGCCACGCGCGAAGAAGTTCCTCGCCCGGGGTGGAGTCGAGATTGCGATAAAGTCTGAGAAAGACCTCCTGAGTAACGTCTTCAGCCAGTGCCGAATCGCGTACGACAGCCCGGGCGGTCCGAAAGACGGCTCGGTGATGAAGCGTAAACGCCTCATCGAAACTGAGGGCGGTCGCCGCAGTCGCGATTTCCTTGGGCATGGACTGAATCAAGGCTCTAACTTGTCCGCTCATTGATCACCGCTCTCAAGGATGCAAACACCGCAAGGTGCTGATTTATGACAACTTTCTCAAGACTACCTGCGTTACCGGCTTTGAGGCAGTATATTGTAGTCTGAATCAGGTCTTGCACAAATTGGAGCGGTCACCGAAAACGTTGGCGTTCGAATTTGACGGCCAGTTGAACGCTCGACTCCGCAGGAAAGTTCAAGAATGTCCGTAATACCAGGTATGCGAAAAGAACTAGGTTTGATTCAGAAACTCGATCCGTCATCAGCCTTAATTGACAGCCCTTTTATGCGCGCCTGCCGACGGGAGCCGGTTCCTCATACGCCAATCTGGCTGATGAGGCAGGCCGGAAGATACATGCGCGAATATCGGGAATTGCGAGCGCGCATGAGTTTTCTCGAGCTCTGCAAAACGCCATCACTGGCTGCGGAAGTTACAGTTACGGCCGCAGAGCGTCTGGGAGTTGATGCGGCGATAGTCTTTGCCGATATCCTGCTAATTGTTGAGCCGATGGGAATTGAATTGGAGTTTGCTAAAGGCGAAGGCCCGACGATTCACAATCCCGTGCGCACGTCCGACGACGTTGATCGCCTGCGCGAGGTAGACGACGTCGACTCGCTCGAATATGTGTTTGAGGCAATCAGGCAGACCAGATCAAGTCTGCGGGGCGATTTGCCCCTGATCGGGTTTTCAGGAGCACCGTTTACGTTAGCTTCTTACATTATTGAAGGTGGTGGATCGCGTAACTATGTCCACACAAAATCGTTTATGTACACCGATAAGGGCGCCTGGCATGCCCTGATGTCGCTGATCTCACGCGCTCTGGTTAAGTATCTCAACGCCCAGATTTTCGCGGGTGCCCAAGCAGTACAGTTGTTTGATTCGTGGGTTGGTTCTCTCAGTGTCGACGATTATCGGGAGTATGTCTTACCACACACACAAAATGTCATCCGCGGTCTTACGCCCGGCACGCCGGTGATTCATTTCGGTACTGGAACAAGTGCCTTACTCGAATTGATGCGTGAAGCTGGTGGCGATGTAATTGGGCTCGACTGGCGCGTGCGCCTGGATGAGGCCTGGCACCGCATCGGGCACCATGTCGCGGTAATGGGAAATCTCGATCCGGTGGCACTGTTTGCCGGCAAAGAGTACATCCACTCGCAGACGAAAAAGATTCTTGAACAAGCTGCCGGAAGGCCGGGTCATATTTTCAACCTGGGCCATGGGATTCTCCCAGAAACTCCCGTCGAAAATGTGATTGCGCTGGTCGAAACTGTTCATGAACTCAGCGCGGCGAACATTGCTGATCGGTGAACATTGCCGATTGCCAATTGCCGATTGGGACCGATGCCTGCCA
>JBPCMM010000254.1:0-11500 GCA_051002255.1 Pyrinomonadaceae bacterium | reverse complement strand
CCCAATTCGCTTCCCGCTTCAGCCATGATCTCCCGCGCCACCTGGTCTTTGGCCTTCGCAGCTTCAATTACTTGTTTTCCAAAACCAGCCAGACGCTCGTTGGTCATAGTCGGAGCGTAGATCGCGGTTGAAAGATCGTCGGGAGTTGTCACATGGAAATAAGCGCAGGCTGCCGCCATCAGAGAAGTCTTTGGACCACGCCCATCGGAGGCGTGAGCAATAGCTCGCAAAGCTCGTCGGGCGATCCAGGCGCCTCCCCCTTCATCGCCTGCAACCGGACCCCAACCACCTGCGCAATTCCGCTTACCTCGGGCATTGACGCCACAGCAAACAGAGCCAGTTCCGGCAATCACAACCACTCCCGGCTCGCCATCCGTCGCCCCGTAAAGAGCAATGTCCGCATCGCTCACAACTTCCACGTCCGCAATCCCAAGGTTGCTGAGACCTTCACGTACGCGTTCGCGCAACTCCGGTCGGCGAGTGCCAGCCAAACCGATCTCCGCTGCGATGATATCTTCGCGGCGTACCTGGGCCGCTTCGCAAGCCTTATCGATGGCTTCGCGCACTGCCGCGGCAGCTCTAGCTATTCCCACACGCAAAGGATTTGATGGGCCAGACGTACCCTCGCCCAGTGTTCGCCCTTCGGCATCCACAATAACGGCGTGGGTTTTGCTCCCGCCACCGTCGATACCGACCACAGCATTGCGCGATCGCAGGCGCCGGGCCGTCAAGACATCAATTGATCTGCGCTCAGTGCTAACCATTTTGTCGGGTAGCCGTTGTTTAAAGTTCAAGCTTTAGCTTGTCGCTTTGGCAAGCCCAACCTAAAGGTTGAACTCTAACCTCCGCAGCGTCCAAAGGACCACCTTTTTGCCTATTCTAGGCAAAGGTGATTTATAATGGAAACTAAAAGATTTTATTATTCCGATAACCGAGCGTGATACTGTGAGACGTCTATGGAAATAAGACAGCTAAGGGCTTTTGTCGCAATTGCCGAGTCCGGCACCTTTACCGCGGGGGCGCAGCGAGTTCACGTGACACAGGCTGCGATAAGCATGCAGATCAAGCAGCTGGAGAATGAGTTGGGCGCAAAATTGTTCGTCCGTGCGCCCCGCCGCGTGATTCTGACGGAGGCGGGTGAGCACTTGCTGCTCCGTGCGCGACTCATCCTGCGCGAGCACGACTCCGCTCAAGATGAGATCGCGGAGTTGGCTGGAGCAGAAAGAGGGCGCCTGAGAATCGGCAGCGCGTCTGCCATGGTTACCACGGAGCCGTTACCCAAAATCCTAAAGGAACTTCGCAAGCAGCATCAACTAGCCGAAGTCACTGTGGGTTCGGGTACGAGCGAATCCCTGGTCCAGCAGATCCTCGCGGGTGAGATGGACTTGGCGTTCGTTTCTCTGCCGGTCGAGGCTCACGGCATACAAACCGAACGATTGAACGAAGACCAACTCGTCGCCATAGCCTCGCCGCGTCACCGGCTCGCGAAACAACGCACCGTGAGCGCCTACACTCTAGCCGGCGAGAAACTAATTCTCGGCGAACGCGGCGGCAACACACGGCGATTGATCGATCAGTTTTTCGCACAGGCCGGGGTCACCTTGAGTGTGGCGATGGAGTTAAGCCGCCAGGCGGCGATTCGAAGAATGGTTGAGGAAGATATGGGCGTTGGTATCGTTCCCTTCCAATCGGTGCGTGAAGAGGTGGAGAAGGGTCGCCTGGTAAGATGGTGGATTGAGGGTGCGCACATCAACTGGGAACTCGGCATCGCCAGACTAAGCGGTGGCTATGAGTCTCCGATCATGCAAAGCTTCATTCGTCTTGCGCGCAAGCATTTCGGAAGCAACGAGGACGAGAAGAGTTCAAAGAAATCAAAGCCCATAGGAAAGTCGTCAAAAAAAGTCGCGCGCGTCGCTAAGAACCAAAAGGGCTCACTACAGAACCGCGAGCGGTAGCGACCGGATCCTAGACTCAATTCGTCTTAACTGCGGTTTTACTGGGCGTTGAGTGCTTGGATCCGGTCGCTACCGCTCGCGGTTCTGTATTGAGCAGGACCTGCTCCACGTAATTACGTTCGTGAAGTATTCTTCCACTCTGAGTTTTGACGCAGCTTCTCCGCCTTCCGCTTGCCACTTTTAGTTTTGGAGGCTACGCCTCACGACGCCGGAAATCTCTGACAACTAACTCGCCAGCCACCTGTCTTGCCGAGCCCTCCTTAACAGTCTGGCAACTGCCCCGCTCGCTACGCTCGCGGTCGATCTGGCGAATCATCAAAGTCAGTGACACCTAAGTGTTAAGCACGACACCGCCACTCGCGCCCCGGGGCAGTAGCCCGACTGTTAGGGGCTCCTCAAGCCCCCCCCGACTCTGCGGCATCATTGAGGGCCGCAATCAACCGCTCAATATCCTGCTCATTATTAAAGAAGTCCGTTGCGACTCTGATACCCTCAGGCTTTTCAGTGACGATTACACCTCGCTCAGCAAGTTTAGAAACAACCTGACTCGGATTTTTCATAGCAACCAGCGTCTCCGCGGAACGACTATTCTCGTCACGAAGCGGTGAGAGAACTCTTAAGCCGGCTTCAACGAGACAGTTCGTCAGAATTCGATTCATTGAAAGAGCGCGCTCTTGAATATTCGCCATCCCTACACCGTGCAAGAAATCAACTGAAGCACCCAATGCGAAGATGCCGGCAAAGTGTGGGCAACCCAGCTCAGAGCGCGCGGCTGCATCTCTGCGCAAATTGATTTCAGAATTGTGGTCTCCGTAAGGATCTTTAACGCTAAGCCAACCAATAGATCGCGGTTTTGTTTCCGCCAACAGTTCGCCGCTGATATAGACGAAACCCGACCCGTAGCCGGAGAGCATCCATTTGTGGCCGGTGGCGCAGAGTGCGTCAATCTTCATCCGCTTCACATCGATCTCAAACACGCCTGCCGACTGACTCGCGTTAACAACCAGCGTGTGATTGCCTTTCTCCTGGCCGAGTTGTGCGAGGTTGCTTCTAAAGCCGTTTGAGTACTGAACGTGACTGAGGGAAACGATCCCGGTCTTTGGTGTCATTGCGGCGCGTATATCACTTGGCTCCACCTCCCCGGCAACATTCTGGACCATATGCACAGGAATCCGCTGATGCATCCAGGGGATGGTCGAAACCGGAAACTCAAGGTCGCAGGAGATGACCTCGCCCCTCCCCTGCAGCGCGTCTACGATTAAAGTCATGCCCGACGAAGTATTCGTCGTTAACCCAATCTCATCCGGCTCCGCGTTGATGAACGCCGCGACTTTCCTTCGAACGTCTTCTCGTTTTGCCAGCCAATCGTTCCAGTGAAGGTCCCCGTCAGCCATCATCTGAAGGTAGTAACCTGAGCCCGCCTCCGCTGTCGCGCGCGACAAGGGTCCAGCAGCTGCGGTGTTCATATAGGCAACGCTATCTGTGGCCGGAAACTGTCTTCGAACCATTCCCCAATCGATGTCTCTTTTAGGCAGCGTCATACGACTTTTTTCTATCATTCTCACCGGCCTTCAGGCCGGTGCATTTCGTGCGCAAATGAAGGAAACCGTTTAAACGGTTTCCGGAGGCTTCAGTGTCAACCCGATGACCGGGCTGAAGCCCGGTGTGAATGAGATGCTCGCGTGCTATTTCGGGACCTCAAACCACAGGGTGGCGAGCGGCGGCAACGAGACAATCGCTGAATATTGCTGGCCGTGCAGGGGAATTTCCTCGACGACCAGCGTCTCGACTTCACCGCCTTCGCCCGCATAAACCTTGGCGTCGGTATTAATAAGGAGAGGATATTTGCCCGCCTTTGGCAGCCCCAGCCTGTGAAGGTCGCGAGGTATAGGAGAGAAGTTGCAGACGCAGATCAGCTCTTTCCCAGTCGCCGGGGATCTTCGTATGAAGGAAACTATGTTCTCGCTGGCATTGTTGGCATCGATCCACTGGAAACCCGCGGGTTCGGAATCTGCCTCCCATAGCGAATTCTCTTCCCGGTAAAAACGATTGAGATCGCGAATTAACGTCTGCACACCTTTATGCAGCGGGTCTTCCAGCAGGTGCCAATCCAAACTCTCCCGCTCGTTCCATTCGCGCCACTGACCAAACTCGCCTCCCATAAAAAGCATCTTCTTTCCCGGATGCGACCACATGTAGCCGTAAAGCGCGCGGAGATTTGCAAACTTTTGCCAATTATCTCCGGGCATCTTGTGCAGCAGAGCGCCTTTCATATGCACAACCTCGTCGTGCGAGAACGGCAGAATAAAGTTCTCACTCCATGCATAAAGAAACCCAAAGGTAAGCGCGTTGTGATTCCCGGCGCGAAACAAAGGATCTGTTTGAAAATACTTTAAAGTGTCGTGCATCCAACCCATGTTCCACTTAAAATCGAAACCCAGTCCTCCCGAATAAGTTGGATGGCTTACTTGCGGAAACGACGTGGACTCCTCGGCAATCATCATGATGCCCGGGCAGAGACGATGCGTTATTTCGTTCAGTTCTTTGAGTAGGGAAATTGCCTCCAGACACTCACGCCCGCCAAACTGATTGGCAACCCACTCCCCTTCCTTACGGCTGTAGTCGAGATAGAGCATTGATGCGACAGCATCAACCCGCAATCCGTCAAGGTGAAACTCCCTGAACCAGTAGAGCGCATTGGCCATTAAAAAGTTACGCACTTCGTTTCGGCCGTAGTTGAAAATATAGGTGCCCCAATCAGGATGCTCTCCCTTGCGTGGATCGAGGTGTTCGTAGAGCGCCGAGCCGTCGAAACGGCCCAGCGCAAACGCATCGCGGGGAAAATGCGCGGGCACCCAATCCATGATCACGCCAATGTCCTGCTGGTGGAGATAATCGATCAGGTAGCGAAGGTCGTCAGGAGTTCCGTAACGAGCCGAAGCCGCAAAGTAGCTGCCAACCTGGTAGCCCCACGAGGGGCCGTATGGATGTTCCTTCAACGGCAAAAACTCCACATGAGTAAAGCCCATATCTTTCACGTATTGGGCAAGGACAGGAGCAAGTTCGCGATACCGAAACGGCCTATTGTCTTCTTCAAGCACCCGACGCCACGATCCCAGGTGAACTTCGTAAATCGAAAGCGGTTGGCGAAAGTGCTCCCGCTGAGCACGCTTCTCCAGCCACTGCTGATCGTGAAACTGATACTTTGATTCATACACTATGGAGGAAGTGTTAGGCGGAATCTCCATGTGGAAGGCATAAGGGTCAGCCTTAAGGAAGGGTGGCCATCCTCTCGCGCGAATTTCGTACTTGTATAAAGTGCCAGGCGTCAAATCGGGAATGAAGAGTTCCCAGACACCAGACCCACCGAGCATTCGCATCTGGTGAGAAGCTCCATTCCAGCTATTGAAATCACCAACAACACTTACGCCCTCCGCCTGTGGCGCCCAAACCGCAAACGAAACTCCGTTTACATTGCCAATATTCTGTACGTGCGCGCCAAGCTTCTGATAGATAGCTTCATGACTGCCCTCACCAAACAAGTGGAGATCAAGGTCGCCCACAGTGGGAAGAAAGGAGTAGGGATCATGCTGCATAAAAACTTTGCAATCAGGGTAGTGGACCTTGAAACGGTATGAGGGAATGTCTGTCAGGTCACCGAGCTGCACCTCGAACAGCCCGGCAGCGTGTGTCTTCGCCATAGGTAGCGGACGTATCGTGCCGATTACTACCTCGACTTTCTCAGCCCCGGGTTTAAACGCCCGCATGATAACCCCGCCGTTAAGAAAATGAGCACCCAGGATTCTGTGCGGATCTGGATGTTTGAGAGCTATGAATTGTTTAAGTTCGGCAGAATCGATTGTAGATTCTTCCGGAAGGATGGCTGCCGGGGCGTTCGCGACTTTGCGCTTCTGAACGCTCTCTGTCTGTTTACGCGTTCGCGGCCGCCCCGGAACGCCGGTTTTCACTGCTGGAGCACCAGGAGGAGCCGAAAGCGTCGGCTTTCTTGCCTTCGCTGACGGTAGAGCTTCCGCCTTCGCCGCATCATCGGCAGTGCCCTTAGTGTCCGACCGTCTGGGCTTTGGAGGCTTCTTATTCATGGAAGTGTGACTGCGGACAAGTATTGAAGTGAAAGAGATGGTGGCTCAGCGTAACGCAAATAAATATTCGCACCAGTCTCCATATGGCGTATGTTGCTTTTTGCTTCCGCCATCAGCTCCAGAAACCTCTCGCGCGGACTGGGAAGCCCGAGTTCGTGCATGAGTTCAATTACGCGTGCGGCATATTTCATCACTTGGATCGTCTCAATTCCTGAAACGTCGGAGAAGAACCAGCCGCAACTGGTGTACATAAGTAGCGAGTTTCGCTGCAACTCCAGCAGAGTGAGGGCGCAGTGCGCTTCCTCAGGTGTGAATTCTTTCCTGGCGTGGCGGATAAGAAACTCTTCGCGCGAACGGTTGTGATCCAGGATTAGCTCGATTGAAGCATTGCGCGCCCCCCAGGGATCAATCAATAGTTCTCCCCCGACTCTCTCAAAGTGTTTCGCCGCTTCATCCCGCAGAAAATCCAGCGCCTTTCGCAGCGGGCCCCGCCAACTCTGGTTCCAACCGGGCTGGCCACCGGTGTGACAGCCGCAATCCCTAATCCAACGCCCAACACCATGTGCGCAACTCCACGATGTGCCTTCCCCCTCAAAACCCTGTTTAATCTGAACCTCTGCTTCAGCGGGATAGAGATCCAGAAACTGCCCATAGTTTGTAACCCAGAAGCCCTCCTGACTTGTTTCGATCTCCATCGCATGGGCGAGCGAGAGATCTCCGAAGTTGAAGTGATGTCCGTACGACTCGCCGTCCGTGGCAACATTGACGAGTGCATCTTGCCCTGCCTGCTTGAACAACCAAACAAGAGTCTGGCTGGAGATCAAGGCCTGCTCGAAAGCGATCGCACGAGCCACGGCGCCATTGTAGAAGAAGACTGCCAAAGATCGTCCTGATCCGTCTTGATGAAGGTATAGGTAGGCTCGAGTTGTATCAATACTACAGTCATCCGCGGCGTGCCATTGGTCGCTGTTCGCCGGTTTGTACCGCTCGGCCTGGTCAGGCGCCAAAATCACGAACCGAAGTCGATGCTCGATGAGCAAATCCAGTGTCTCGTTGTTGCACGCCGTCTCCGGTAGCCATAGCGACTCTGGCTCTCGCCGAAACCGATAGCGGAAATCTTCCAGGCCCCAGAGGACCTGCGTCAGACGATCCTGGTCGTTGCACAAAGGCAGGATTGCATGGCCATAGGCGTGCGCAATCGCATTTCCATGGCCGCTGCGCTTTTGGGCGCTTTCCCGGTCAGCTTCGAGAACTCGTTCGTAAGTCTTAGAGTGATGCCGTTCCAGCCACGACAACAGTGTGGGGCCAAAGTCAAAGCTGATGTGCGAGTAGTTGTTTACAGTGCGCTCAATTGTTTGTTGCGGGCCCATGATGCGCGCGAAAGCATTCGGTCCGTAACATTCGGCATGTATGCGCTCATTCCAGTCGTGATAGGGATCGGCGCCAAACTCGCGTTCGACATTTCCCGTCCAGGGATTCTCGCGTGGTGGTTGGTAGAAGTGTCCGTGAACTATTAGGGCGGTCATCCTAAACAATTCGTCCTTGTTTGGCGGTTAGCAGAATTAGCCGCGGATTTCGCGGATAAACGCGGAGTTGAAATCGGGAGAATGCTAGATCAACCAAGGCAAGTTCGGAAGCGGTCTTTTTCTCAGATTCGTGTCATTCGCGCAATCCGCGGCTAATCGTTCCTTGTACGTTCCCTGCAGGTCAGCTTCGTTTTCGACCTGCCATGTCCAGGCCTACAGCGGCGACGAGAATCGCCCCTTTTATTATGTTCTGCATATACGGTTCGACGTTTTTAAGCGACATGCCATTGTCGAGACTGGCCATAATCAGAGCGCCCAGAATGGCTCCAAACACAGTACCGCGCCCACCCATCAGGCTCGTGCCTCCAATCACGCAAGCCGCGATGGCATCGAGCTCCAACAGTTGCCCCGCGTCAGGAGACGCGCTACCGACGCGCGCCGTATAGATTATTGAGGCCACACCTGTGAGCGCGCCCATGATGCAAAACACGGCGAGAATGTGTCTACGTATGTTTATTCCCGAAAGCCGGGCCGCGTCAGGGTTACCGCCGATCGCGTAGAGATAACGTCCAAAAGTCGTATTCTGAGTTAGGAACGCGCCAGCCAAAGCGATGGCCAAAAAGATAATTACGGGGTTTGGTATCCCGGCTGCCACCCCGGGAGCAAGCTCATAAGAATTCATCATGTAGACAAACGCAATGATCACGGCACTGGGAATAAGAACTCCTACCAATGTGGTTCGGAGTGAAGCCGCACCAATTCCATGACTGCGCCGCGCGCGACTACGCGAAATGCTCATCAATATTATGGCTGCCACGGCGATGGCCGCAATCACCCAACCTACAATAGGGCCGACGTAGCCTTGCCCAATCGCCTTGAAGGATTGGAGCCTCAACGGAATCGTTTCGCCCCGGCTCAACCCAAGGATTACCCCGCGCCACGCCAGCAAACCGCCAAGAGTTACAATGAAAGCTGGAATGTTAACGTATGCGGTCAAAGCACCCTGGAAGGAACCGACAGCGACGCCCACGGCAATACCGGCGGCTAAAGACGGAACCAGTCCCCATCCAAACCACCCCTGCGCGATCGCCGCAATTCCTCCAGCAAGACCAACAAGCGATCCCACCGACAAGTCGATCTGCCCGGTGATAATGACCATTAGCATGCCGACTGCCAGTACGCCGGTCACTGCTGTTTGTCGCATCAGATTCGAAAAGTTTCGCGGATCGAGAAAGATCTGGCTGGTCGAATAGTGGAAGTAGACCCAGATGGCAATCAGGGCGAAGAGCATCGTGTAAGCACGAAGAACGTCGGTGTTTACCTTGAATTTCCCAATCGTCGTTTGCGGAGTGAGTCCGGGTTCGGCGGCGTTGGAAACGAAGTCCGAGGTGGCGGGAGGACTATCTCTAATAGGTTCGTTTGTTTCAGTGTTCATTGAGTCATCGCCTTTAAGCGCAGGCAACGTCGTCGCTCGCTACAGAACCGCGAGCGGTAGCGACCGGATCCTAAACTCAATTAATTGCGGTTTTACTAGTGTCGTGTCCCATCTAACTGTTGACACTTTCGCGGCCGTACTTAATAGCATAGATGTTCCTTCCAGATCGGCCGCCGTTGTAAAGGATTAGATGGGCCGGCACACTAGGTCGGGCTAGTTCGCCCGGCAAACCCTCCAGCAGGGCGCGATAAAAAGATTCGAAGATGAGCCATGCCTCGTATGCTAACTACTCGGAATTTTTACCGACTCCTTGACCATCTCAGCGGTCACCGGCATAAAAGAGTAAGACAACCTGGAGACGCTCCAGTTTCCAGGGCCATGGGGATCTTCTGGGCCAGAGCAGAATCAAGCGCACTGAGAGTTTTTCGCTGCTTCTCTGCTTCCCTGCGATTACCGTTGGCAATGTAAGCTAATGCAAGGGCGTAGTAGGCTTCCGCATTTTTTGGGTTCAGGGTTACAACTTCTTTTAGTTCATTAATCGAGTAAGCGAAACGTCTCGAATTCAGGTAGGCGATTCCCATAGCGTAATGCAGCTGTTCAAGTGACGGAAAACGGGGACTTTCTTTACGTTCCGGATCAATGGCATCGGCTCTCGTGATGTAGAGAGCCTGCTTGAAGGCTGAGATTGCTTCGGAGGTTTTCTTAAGCGCAAGATAGGACTGTCCCCACAGGTAGTAAGCCTGCGCACTGAGTACGCTGGGGTTGGTTTGGAGTGCTATTTTGTAGACAGCGATCGCTTCTTTGTGTTTCTGCAGCTCGGAATATGACATAGCAAGTCTTCCGTAGGCATTAGCAAAGTTGGGGTCGACTCTAACGGCTTGATTGAGGGCTTCAGCCGCTTCCGTGTGCCGGCCTGATGCCTGGAATGCCACACCTTTGTTGTAAAACGACCTGGCTGCTTCCGAGTAATCCACCGGGGCCTTCGGTTGCGATTCAACTAAGTCGGCTCTCTCAGGGATCGGTCTTGCCTCTGGTTTGCGGTCATCAAGTTTCGGCGGATTTCTATCGATTGTCGGACTCGTGGCTGGAGATGCTTCGCTGGCTAAGGTTGGCAGTACAAAATCATAACTGATTACACCGTAAACTTTTGTGGCAGCGGAGGACACCTTCGTGAGCGAGAATCGTGCTTTACGCGCTGCGGCTTCCGCTGCAGCTCCCAGGAGCGGGTGACCCGAAGTCGCTTGGGCATTCGTAACATGGCCGTTCTCATCCACTAGTATCTGAACTTTTACTTTACCGCTAGCTCGGGCAAGCAAGGCCGCGTCTGAATACTCAGGCTTTGGCAATTCAATGGCCGCATTGCGAAGAACATCCTCGGCAAGATGTTGAACTTCACTATTCGCCGAGCCATTGTCAGTCGTCGTACCGGTCTCGCTTGATGTTGCGACTGGACCGTCCGGTGCTGCAGTGCTGCTGGTAGCTGGGGCAACTGAAGCCGGCGCAGAAACTGGCTCCTTCCTAGCTTGGACATTAACCGCCTCTGACAGCGGTTGAATAGTAGTGCTTACTTGGGCGTTAGGTGAAGGGCGAGGAGAATCTGTCAACGATGCCTCTGAGTCTGGGCGAAGTGTCGAAGCTCTGCTCGGCGGCGAAACGCCCTTAGACTTCGATGAAGGCGCGTTAAGTTTTTCAATTGCTTGATTGTAGTAATAGCTGATAGTTCGATAGGTGATCTCAGTCGGTTCGAAACTAATATTACCGTTTTCATATACAGCGACTGAACTGCTCATTTTCGTCCAGTTTCCCATCTGGTCAAATTCATACTTGTAAGATTCTCTGCTGAGCATAGAACCGTCAGTGCTTCGTAAGATCATTTCCACGACGTTTCCTTTATCGTCATAAAGATACTGCTCTTTGCCCGATATGGTGCTGCCCGCCACGGGATAGGCGATGGAGTCAATCTTTCTTCCTGCCGGATCGTAAGTCGCGATTCCAAGAACTCCCCGCGGTCCCTCAACCCAGTTGCCATCTTTCGGAAGGATCTTTGCGGTTTCCACTCGAACTCGGCGCACTGGACCATTTAGCCTATCCTGCTTCCTATTGCCACTCTCTGCTAAGACAGGAACTGGGGTTCGAGTCGCGTTGTCTTGAGCAAAGCTGGATCGGCTGAGCCCGAGTGCCAAGCAAGAAAATGCTAGGGCGAAGGTAAGAGCTTTTTTCATGGGAGGTCTCCTTTTGGGGCTAACCTGTCCGTCAGGATCAAGGCTTCCTTTGGTTTGTACCCGCTGGTATCGAGATCGGCGCTTCACCCGAAAAGACCGTTCGGTTAAAACCACTCAAAAGCAAGGATGAATTTCGCTGTGGCTTTGACGGTTCTTGCGCTGAAGATACCAGCGGCGACGCGGGATCCGCAGCCACCGGACTAAGCGCAATTTTCGGTTGAATTTCCTGCGGGTCGGATTCGGGAGCCGACCTATGAAGAAC
>JBPCMM010000253.1:0-11651 GCA_051002255.1 Pyrinomonadaceae bacterium | reverse complement strand
GTACCGTCTCGGTCAAGATCGAGAACTATAGCTATACCTTCGCGGTAGCCGCGACGCTAATACAAATGCCCCCTTATCAAACCACGGTGACGGGCGAGAACGCGGGCACCATACCGGGAGTTACTTGTCCGTGATTTTAGCCCTGGAGAGAGGCCATACCGTGCAACTTACTGACATTCATTACAAGAGTAAGAACCTCGACTTCACGAACTGATGGGATGCTTTGTCTGCCAGCATTGCAGAACCCAACCATTTAGAAAGAGGCGCCGCCCAAAGAGTTTACTCATGAACATTAAGGGTAATTGGGACTTTATCTTAATTACAGCAAGATGAAATACAGCAATTACTAAGGGTTCGATACGATGCAATCACTGACATTTCTGACGTTAAGTAAGAACGGCGAATCTCGCGCGGAGCTGCGCGACGCTTTGGTCGGCAGCGGGCGCGCACACTTGCTCGCAGACTGCGCCAGCCCAGAACAGATGCTTGCCGATGTGGCGCGGCTGCGACCATCCGCGGCGATTATCACAGTAGGACCGGACAATTCCGAGAAAGAGTTTACCCTGATTAAGAAGCTGGTAGCGGCAAGCCCCGACATCGCCATCATTACCGCCGCCCACGATCCTGCGCCGGCATTGATCCTGAGTAGCATGCGTTCCGGCGCGCGCGAGTTTCTCCAGCTCCCGATTAATTCCGATGAATTTCACTCCGTCCTTGATCGCATCGCAGAACTGTGCGCGGCAGGGAAAACTACGCTACATAAGAGTGGGCGGGTAATCGCAGTATTTTCGGGTAAGGGAGGCACGGGCGCATCGTTCTTTGGTACCAACCTGGCAGCGGCAATGGACGTTCCCACGTTGCTCGTCGACCTCGACCTTCAAGCCGGCGATGCAGCCTCCTTTCTTGGCCTCGACACGAAATACTCGATTGCCGACTTTGCTCACAACCGCGCGCGCCTCGACGACTCGCTAATGGCCAGCCTTGTTACCCCACACTCCTCAAACCTCGCGGTGTTGGCCGCGCCACTCGAAGCTCACGAAGCGGAGGACATCAAACCAAAGGATGTGTCTGAGATCCTCCACCTTCTGCGCCAGAGGTACGAGCGCATAGTTCTCGACCTACCGCATACGTTTGATCCGGTAACAGTCGCCGCTCTCGATCTGGCAGATGACATCCTGTTGGTCTTGACGCTCGATATCCCCGGCATCCGTAGCACCAGGCGAGCGCTGAAAATATTTGATCGTTTGGACTATCCACGTCGAAAAATCCACGTGGTCGTCAACCGTTGGAGCAAGGGTATTGACGTCGAGTTGAAGAAGGTCGAGACGCACCTCGGCGAACAGCTCATCGGCTTTGTTCCGAATGATTATCACAAGGTAATGAATTCAATTAATCTGGGCGAGCCGCTGGTGCAGTCCGATCCGGCCTCAAAAGTAACCATCGAGATTAAACGCATCGCCGCGCTTGTTAGCGGAAATGGCCACCCACCCACGGCGCATCCCCGAAAGAGGTTACTCGGCATGTTTGGGCGCCAGACCACTTCGTCTCCTGTGGATCTTTCGAAGATGCTTGAGGATATGGCGTAGCCGGGGTGACCGCTTAGTTTGTACCGAACTCCAGGAAGTAACAAAGGAACATAAATGGCGCTTCGAGAAAGATACATTAAAGACGGCAATGGTAACGGCACATCGCTCCCCATCGAGGAAGCAATCTACGGGAACCAAGGCTTTCAAGAGATGAAAGCGCGGCTTCATCGCGCGATCGTAACGAAACTGGACTTGGCCAAGCTCAGCGCGCTCTCACCGGACCGCGTTCAGGCGGAGGTTTCGCGCCTCGCCGAAGGCCTTTTGATCGCAGAGAATGTCCCGCTTTCGACCGTGGAGCGCGACCGGCTGGTCAATGAAGTTCATCATGAGCTATTCGGTCTCGGCCCTCTTGAGCCACTACTCGCCGATCATTCTATCTCTGACATTCTGGTTAACTCCTATTCTAGTGTGTACATTGAGCGACGGGGCAAGCTGGAAAAGACGCTAATTACGTTCAAGGATGATGAGCACCTGAGGCGCGTGATTGAGCGAATTGTCTCGACCGTTGGGCGCCGGATAGATGAGGCCCAGCCAATGGTCGACGCTCGTCTCCCTGACGGCTCACGCGTCAATGCCATTATTCCGCCGCTAGCCCTCGACGGCCCCGTACTTTCCATCCGGCGCTTCGGCGCGGAACCCTTGAGGATGCACGCGCTCATTGAAAATGGAGCACTTACTAAAGAAATCGCGTTGCTTTTCGAGATGTGCGTGCGTGCCCGCCTGAACATCATCATCTCCGGGGGCACGGGCGCGGGCAAGACGACGCTGTTGAACGCTCTCTCGGCCTATATCCCAGTTGACGAGCGGATTGTTACAATTGAGGACTCCGCAGAGCTGCAGATGCAGCAGCCGCACGTCGTCCGCCTGGAGACCAGACCCCCCAACATCGAAGGCAAGGGTGAAGTGACGCAGCGCGATTTGGTCCGTAACACGCTGCGCATGCGTCCTGACCGCATTGTCATCGGGGAGGTCCGGGGCGGCGAGGCGATCGACATGCTCCAGGCCATGAATACAGGACACGACGGATCACTGACTACAATCCACGCCAACACAACCAGAGACGCGCTCGGCCGCCTCGAAACGATGGTCCAGATGACGGGGATGAGACTTTCTGACCGTGCGATGCGCCAGCAGATAGCATCGGCAGTTAACTTAGTCATTCAGGTGGCCCGGCTGACCGACGGGACGCGACGCATTACTTCGATCTCTGAGATTACCGGCATGGAAGGAGAGACGATCACCATGCAGGAGATCTTCCTATTTGAGCGCACGGGCGTCGACGCCTCAGGTAAGGTCATCGGACGCTTCCGCACCACCGGAATTCGCCCACGTTTCGCCGAACGGCTCAAGCAATACGGCATGCAACTGCCCGCGTTCTTTTAGGAGGTACGCTAAAGATGCTGCTCTCGACGATTATATTTCTCTTCTTCTTGTTTCTTACCTATGCGCTCTTCCTGCTGGCATCGCGCAAGGCGGACGCTCGTCACGCGCGTTTGCAGCAACGTGTTACTGAGGCCCTGGAAGGTTCATCCTCCTCATTCGGCGACATAGTAGAAATATCTCGTGACGACTCAATCGGTGGCAACCCCACGCTCAACCGGCTGTTGTCCTCGCTCGATTTCGTCCAGAGGGTTGACCGGATGATTCAGCAGGCAGACGTTAATATCACCGTCAGCCGCCTGCTTGCTTTCAGCGCGGTGGCCGGCCTCTTGGCCGGGCTCGCGGCCTATACCATGCTGAACATCGTACCCGCGTTTCTTTTATCCGTGCTCGCTGCTTCCCTGCCTATCTTTCACGTAGCGCGGACGCGCTCAAAGCGGCTGCGAACTTTCAATGCGCAGTTACCTGACACGCTTGACCTGTTGAGCCGCTCGCTCGCCGTCGGACATGCTTTCTCCGAGTCGCTGAACCAGGTCGCCTCCGAGATGCCCGACCCAATCGCTAAAGAGTTTCGCGTTACTTTCGAGGAGCAGAAACTGGGTCTCTCGACCAAAATGGCGCTAGACCGACTGACCGAGCGTGTTCCGCTGCTAGACTTACGCCTCTGCGTGACGGCAATGCACATTCAGCGTGAGACCGGAGGCAACCTTGCCGAAATTCTTGAGAGGGTTTCGCACACCATTCGCGAGCGCTTCAGGATCATGGAAGACTTCCGCACCATGACTACTGCTTCACGTGCTTCGGGTTGGATTCTCTGTGCCTTACCCTTTGCCCTTGTATTTGTGATGACGGTCATAAATCCCAGCTACATGAGCGTGCTTGTGCACGACCAGCGCGGCCACTATGTGCTTACCTTCGCCATCGTTTGGCAGATCTTCGGTATGTTGTTGATAAAGAAATTTCTAAGCATCAAAGTTTGAGGCGCAGTCTACAGAAGTTAAACTCTCGCCTCTGGAGAAGGAATGAATACATGTTGATCTTGATCGTCGTCTTAACATTCGGTTGTATAGCTCTAGCAGTGATGAGCGTTTTCTTGCTAGCTGCGCGGCCCGGCAGTGTGGTCACCGCCAGACTTGAGAGCGCAGATCCTTCGCTGGCGCTCATCGAAAACAGTCCCTTATCGGTGATGACCACGCGCGCCGCCGAGCCCCTCAACCGCATTGTGCCGATTTCGGCGGTTGAAGCAGCTAAACTGCAAAAGCAGTTGCTTCATGCCGGTTACACATCGCCTGACGCAGCGATGGCTTTCCGCGCCGTCCAGTTACTGCTAATCGTGGCCATCCCGAGCCTCTTGTTGACTGCGTGCTTCCTCTACGATCGCCCGCTCAACAGTTTTCTGCTATGGGGAGTGCTTGGGGCTGCGGTCGGCTTCTACGTGCCGCGTTTAGTGCTACGTAGCAAGATCGCAAGTCGTAAGCAGCGTATCACCTGGGGGCTGGCGGATGCGCTGGATTTGATGGTGATTGCCGTGGAAGCCGGCCTGGGGCTTAACGCCGCGCTTAATCGCGTGGGCGAAGAGTTGAAGACTGTGCACCCAGATATGCATCACGAGCTCGAACTGGTTAACCTGGAGATTCGCGTCGGCCGTAGCCGCGAAGAGGCACTGCGCAACCTGACCGAGAGAACCGGGGTTGACGATGTTCGCAGCTTCGTGGCGTTGCTGATTCAGGCTGACCGTTTCGGCTCATCAATTGGAAAGGCTGTTCGTGTATTTGCCGACTCGCTCAGAACCAAGCGGCGCCAGCGCGCCGAGCAGGCATCGGCGAAAGCGTCGTTGAAGTTGCTCATTCCTCTGACGATATTTCTCTTTCCCGTGATTCTGGCGATGATTCTTGCGCCTTCCGCCCTGAACCTTATCGATCTATTTTCCAGGTGAGGTGGGCCGACGGGAGATTACGCCAAGGGTAATAATACTGAAGCCCGCTATTTAATTTCGAGGAGCTTAATCAATGATGAAACGCGCGCTGATAGTTCTGTCGCTAACGGTTGCATTGTTTGGCGCCGTGGTACCGCTGCAATCTGTGCGGGGCATTCTTATGTCTCCGGAAGAGTTGGCGGCGGTAAATTCAAGCACTAGTTCTGCAACAGCTAGAAACAGGCAAGGAAGCACAGGCAACAGCTTTGTTCGCGCCTTCAAGGCGCCGTTTAAAGCAATCGGCCGCTTGTTCGGTAGAGGGAAGAAAGTCGAGAACAAACTCGAGCGGCTCACGGACAAGGACATAAGAAGATTCGAAAGCACACCGGTCGATCAAATCAAAGACGCTACCGTGGCACAAGCAAATACGTCGGGTAATCCCCCAGATAGGCCCGCCGCAAGTGCCGTAGGTCACCTGGAAAAGGGTCGGCATTTGCTCAGCGCAAGGCATTTGAACGAAGCCATAGCCGAACTCTCGCTTGCCACCTCAACGGATCCCAGCCTTTCAGAGGCCCACAACCTGTTGGGCGTTGCGTACCAATTCAAAGGTCTCCCCGACATGGCCAGGCGGTCGTTCGAAGCCGCGCTGAAGATTGATAAGAACAATCTGCAAACACTTAACAATCTCGGTTATCTACTTTCCAGCACGGGCGACTACAAAGGCGCGCTCTCTTTCCTAAAGAAGGCTGCTCGCCTGGCGCCTGATGATCCACGCGTACTCAATAATCTGGCCCTGGCACAATCCCAGTTAGGCAAATTCGATGAAGCCTCCAAGAACTTTGTCCGCGCGGGCGGCGAGATCAAGGGACGCCTAAACGCGGCCAACCAACTTCAAATAGCTGGTCGCCCTGAGGAGGCCCAGAAGCAGTTCGAGGCGGCAAAACTAAGAGCAGAGGCGGAACAAAAGGCCGATGCGGGCTTCCAGGCGATCACGGTGCTGGTGGAGCTCAAAAACGGGCGTGTCACTTATGCCTCGGTATCAAATCATCGGCCGGGTTTGGAGGCGTATGAAGCGTCGGCTCTTCGCTTCGCACGCCAACGCCGTTTTCCGATTGATAAAAATGGGCAGGAGTCTGTAGTTGTAAAGGTGAGTCCTCCACCGGCGTCTTAGAGACGTATTACCAGCGAAGCTCACCTCTGTCAGAACCGCGAGCGGTAGCGACCGGGTTGTTGCTCTCGTTGAGACCGGGTCGCTACCGCTTCCCGTTCTGACAAGACGTAGCTCCAATCTCGGTCCATTGAAGAGAAACAGCGGTGGTGCTCGGAGCCGGCGAAGCTGATGACTAACACCCCTTTCAAGCACCTTGTCGCAATGATTGCCGGCTTCGTTCTTCTTTGCGGAGGAGCGACTTGTCTAAGAGCGCAAAAGCGTTTGCCGCGCCGCTCATCTAAGATAGTTGAGTCTCCGCTACCTAAAGACACCCCGCAATCAACTATTCGTGCTCAGACCGGCGATTCGCTCACCTCAATTGCCGAACGGGCAAATGTCTCAAGCACTGAGCTTGCGCGGCTGAACGGCCTCCCTCTAAGCGCCAGATTGAAAAAAGGCCAACGAATAGTTTTACCCGCTAGACAGTCGTCTCGACAAACAACGGCTGCAGACAATCGAGCCCTAGTCATCGGTCAGCGAATCAAGTTTGCGGACGGGAGTACTCTCAATGTGGATGAGGCCTGGAAGCAAGGAGAAGAGGTATGGTTCAGGCGAGGCGGGGTGGTGCAGAGCCTGGTTCGGGAAGTTCGCGCTATCGAGCCGATTTTTGCAGCGAGAATACCAGCCGAGCTTGCGGCGCAGGGGGCGGTGCGGCGCGTGGAATTCAAAGCGATGGCTGAGAAACCCATTGCGACCTGGATCTACCTCACCGGTGGTGCGCGCTTCAGAGTCGATGAAGTGCAGGAGACTTCCGAGGGCATCTGGTACAGTCGGGCTAATCTTTCGGTTTTTCTGGAACGCGAACGGGTTGCGCGCATTGAACGTGATCTTGGAAATTCAGCGGCACCCGCGTGGCGGGGAAGCGATTGGACTTCAGGCAACCCGATGATCGACCAATTGATCAGAACGAATGGCAGCCGCTTCGGCGTCGATCCTTATTTGGTTTTCCTGGTCATTGAACAGGAGTCCCACTTTCGTTCGCGGGCGGTCAGCCCCAAGGGCGCACGCGGCCTCATGCAGCTTATGCCTGGTACGGCCCGGCGATTTGGAGTGCGCAGCCCCTTTGATGCGCAGGAAAACATTCGCGGCGGTACGCAATACTTGAAAGAGTTGATGGCAATGTTCGGAGGCCGCGTAGATTTGGCGCTGGCGAGTTATAATGCTGGGGAGGGCGCGGTGATGAAATATGGCCGTAGTATTCCCCCTTATCGAGAAACCCGTGAATATGTGAAGCGGATCAGCAAGCGTTACGGGCTGGCAGGTCGGGAACCAGGTCAGGACAACGATTTGTTGGCTCCACGACGGTAGGAGAAAACATGAAGGCTTTTTTCTCTTGTAGTATTGTGGCCATCTGTTTGGTGCTGGCTTTGGCGCAAGGTGCGCCGGCACAAGGAACTCAAAACGAAGCTCCACTCAACAACGCGGCGATAGTCAAACTTGCGCGGGCCGGCTTCAAAGAGAAGACGATCATATCCATCATCGCAGCTCGGGCGCCGCGATTTGATCTCTCTGCGGATCGGATGATTGAACTCAAGCGCAGCGGTGTCAGCGAAAAGGTAATCGTCGCGATGCTCGCTCGTCAGGAGGGCATGGAACTACTGGACGACTCCTGGAGCGACGATGCTGTGCTGGACAAAGACCTAAGTACAAAGGCGGGAAGCCCGGGGACTTATAAGAGTCCTGAAGGCGGTAGTACGAACATTTTCGGCTCTAGCGGCGGTGTTAGAGGCTCTACCAGGAGCCGCGGCGGAAACGGTTCGGTATCCGGAGAAACTGAGACCACCGGGAGCGCCACAGTGAGAATTATTCGACCTCCTGCTGAAGCCGGCTCGCAACCAAAACTCGACAAGACGCCCTCACTTACGAACGACTCGATTATCGAACTAGTTGAGGCAGGATTCTCAGAAGGAACCATTGTTCGGCGAATTGAGCAATCTCCAGTGGAGTTTAATTTAGCGCCCGAGAAGCTTGGCGAGCTACGCAAGCATCGCGTTAGTGACAAAATCCTGGCTGCAATGAAAATCGCAACTGGTGAAGACTCCTCTCCTACTAAGAACCCACCCCGCTCCGATGTCACACCGAAAGAATAGGCCAATCGAAACGCCAGGGCGTTCGCTTCTCCCCTGGCTGTTAGCCGCAATGCTCTTGTTGGCGGGCATTGGGCTTTTTACGGCGTCCTGGACGCCAGGCTCATTGATCGCTTCTGCGCAAAGGGCAACCAAAAAGCAAAAGGTCCGTCCGGCATCGCAAGGCTCAAAGATTGCGGTCCCTAAGCCGACGCCAATTCGTTCCGTGTTTGATTCTCTGGGAGAACCGCCACCACCTCCCTTACCTTCACCGTCACCGAAGCTGGACCAGGAAATCACCCCTGGCGATGTCATCTCTGTCACTACTACGGAAGTGATGTTGCCGGTCAGCGTTCGCGACGAAAACGGACGCTTTGCCAGCCAGTTGACGCGCCCGGATTTTCGCGTCTTCGAAGATGGGCACGAGCAACCGCTGAGTGATCTGGCGTTAAGGCAGGTTCCGGTAGACGTTGTGTTGATGGTGGACGCGTCGTCTTCGGTGACGAGCATGCTTGACGACTTTCGGCGCGCCGCAGATGGATTCGCTGCCCGCCTGGAGCCCGAGGATCGACTCAGCCTCATTAAATTCGATGACCGCGTTCAACTGCTTCAGGATTGGACGCAAAGCCGCTTCCAACTCCGCCGGGCGCTGAGTCGGATCGAGCCTGGCATGTTCACACGATTTAACGACGCCTTATTGCTGGCCGCCCAGCAGCAGTTTAGCTCAAGCAAATCGCGCCGCGCAGTAATCGTCTTAACTGATGGCATCGACAGCGGACGGGGAACTTCACTCGAAATTGCTTTCAAAGCCCTGCTGGAGGCGCAGGTCGTCGTATATGTTGTGAGCAATACTGAGATCGCTCGCGCTACCAAGCTGGCGGAGCTCGACTCATTGCTCAACGGATCAGAATCAACTGTGCGCTTTAATCAACTCCGGATCGACGACCTGCGCGAGGGCTTGCGCGTACTGGATCGGAGCGAACAGAATTTGGACCAGCTTACCGCGGCAACTGCTGGCCGGCTCTACAAGCCGCGCAGCTTTCAGGCGCTTGAAGCCACGTACGCCGAGGTAGCCGAAGAGTTGCGCCATCAGTATGCTCTTTACTTCACGCCGCTGAACAAAACTCGCGATGGGGGCTTCCGGCGCGTTCGTGTCGAGACCACGAATCCCGCTTACAAATCACAAACTCGGATCGGTTACTTCGCGCCGAAGAGCTGAGTCGTGTTGCCAGATTCATCCGTGCGGGCCTAGTGGCTGGCTTGGCCGAAACTTAGATTCGGAACGCATCGGTAAGCCCCTATAAGGGCTCCAGCCTGCGGAGCGGGCGAAAGCCTAAAGCCTGGGGCGTGAGCCCCAGGTAAATACAAGGTAGTGTCCCGAGCCCGCGCAGCGGGCGAAAGACGAGGCGCCCAAACTGCTGCCGCCCGTTTACGGGCTAGCGGTTCTTTATCATCTACCCTGGGGCTCACGCCCCAGGCTTTATGTTGCCGCCTGCTTCGCAGGCTGATCAAGCCAATGCAACCCATTACCATGTTTCTTGCCTCTCTGCTCGTGGTCGTTGCGACCTTTTCTTCCGCCTGGAGTCAAACCGGTGTGAAGGTCGAACCGCAGGGCTCCGACAGCTCACAGCCAAAACCAACGAGTGATGCTGATGAAACCAACGGAGCAAGGACCACAGCGGCGGAATCCCCGGAGAAGCCGGCTGTCTGGATCCATCTGGTTGGGGGTGGGCAAATGCAGGTTGATGAGGTGATTGAACGCTCCGAAGGCATTTGGTACAAGCGGGGCAATATTTCGACATTCCTTGAGCGAGCAAGGGTAGTACGCATAGAACGCGTCTCAGCCACTAAACCGATTTCCGTTACAGATCCGTTACGCGGGTCGGGCACGTGGAGAATCTCCGACTCGGCCAAAGTCGAGAGCTTCTTCCTGGGCAGATTCGGCCGAAGCTTGCCCTTGGGTGCTTTCGGCCAGTCAGACCTTCACACTCGCTGGGGACTCGATCACCGGAATGGGATGGACGTTTCGCTGCATCCGGACAGCCCGGAGGGTAGAACTTTGATTAGCTTCTTGAGGACTGAAGGGATACCCTTCCTGGCCTTTCGAGGCCCGATTCCGGGTGTGGCCACCGGACCCCACATCCATGTCGGGAATCCCTCACCCAGATTCTCCGGCCGTAAGTAAACGCATGTTGTTTCTCAAGTACAGGCTTTTTTCGTGCGACTTCGTGTGATTTCGCGGATCGAGTCTTTGCTCACGGCAAGGCGATCCACTAAATCACACGAAAAATCACGAAACTCAGGCTCCGACCTTCCGGTGCAGGCGGCGCTGCACCACTTCACGTTGCTTCGTCGCTGCTCGATACTTCTTTTTGATTTCTAACGCATCCGCGGATCGGTGATTGATAGTTATGATGTCGAGGTCTATTACGGATTGCCGGCGAAGATTACAGGTTTTCAGAGGTTAAAGTGGACGCAAGCAAGCAGGACCAACCCGACCAACCCAGCTGAGATCGTGAAAGACCACTCGATCACCGGACTAGGCCCTCCAAAAACGCTGCGGAAAATCACCATGCCGCTTTTCCATCCGTCCTGTTGGTACAAGGGGAAAAGATTCCCGAGCGCCAGTACCAGATTGAGGGTACCAAAAAAGGATCCCCAGGCGATCGCGGCGAGGATGAAATTCACGACAATGCCCGCCAACAGTACGAACAACTGTTGGCTTAGGGGACGTCTCTGCAAGCCCTCCATGTCCATTCGGACGTAGGCGCCCAAGGGTAGTAGGCGGAGCTGATAATCAACGCCTTGGACTCGAGCACCGAAAAGGATAGGTCCCCAACCGAGTCCGGCCTCGGTTACACGAATTTTGCAGGCACGAGCTGCAAGCAAGTGGCCTATCTCATGAAGCACGAGCGCAACCACAAGGCTTAGGACAAGATTGAGCGTAGAAGCGTGCATTCTATTGAGGAGACTTTCCAGGAAGTTAGTTAGCCGAGAATGATGAAACCCGCAGCTCAAGTAATTTCAGAGTCTGTAGATCTTCCCTCATGTCAAGAATCAGGTACAGCAGCGGGCATAGGGCTACGATTGCGTCCAGCTCGCCAATGCCCCTTGTCATCAGAGCGAGGAGCAGAAATATCAGGGTGAGCGCAGAGATATAGAGTCTGATCGCGAACATGAAGCCTCCTGATTCATGTGTAAAGTCAACAAGCAATGAGCGATATATTCCATCTGGTGCGCAACGCGCGGAGGTGGCGTCAAATGGCCCCGTACTTCTGAATAGGCCGGATTCATCGCCGGATCGGGGAGATTCCCACACTAGAGGGGATCTCGGCCCTTCTCCCCTGCCAGGCGGGTAATCCTTCCACGGTTGGGTATGTGCATTGCTACCAAGGCCCGCACGCTATCCGAAGTGTATAGTTTCATTTCAAGGTGCTATGAGTGGGGGAGCAAAAGGATAGCGTTAGATAATCGACCAATACACCCGATCCAAG
>JBPCMM010000252.1:0-14354 GCA_051002255.1 Pyrinomonadaceae bacterium | reverse complement strand
TCTGCAGGTGGAATTTGTCGGGATGGTAAAGCCTAGCCAGAGCGTAGTAGCTGTTCTTTATGCGCTCGGCCGGTGCAGTGGAAATTACGTTCAGTACTTCGTAGTGGTTGCTGGCACTGTCAAGCCTCGCAAGGAATGCGTCTAGGTCAGCTATCTGAGTTTCCTCGGACGCTTCACCTGGGCTCGAAAGCGATTCGAGGGTCTCCGGGACCGGTGCGCGAGGATGGCTAACCGCAGCCCGCGGTCTTGCCTGCAACACATTCGGTTTCTGCTCTCGCTCCATAAAGCCCCCAAGAACGAGACCGTAGAGGGTCCTCATCGCTTCCAGTTCCCCCAAACCGCTCAGGGCAAGCAGTTCGCTAAGCTTCATTGGGCTGTCCACGCGCGAGATCACGAAGCCTTCAGCCGGCAAAAGGGAGTTGAAATCGGGTAATGCGGGGGCAGGCGAGATCAGTTCTTCATCAGAAGGAAACCGCGAGCCGATCAATTCCAGCTGCATCCTGCGAGCAGCTTCCATCAGGAGGCCCGCGATATCGAGTCTCACCCTGATTGAGTCTTCCAGGAGGCTGCGGTCGTCGAACTCCCAAGTGCCTTTGGCCCAAAGCAAAGCCATGCGGAGGATGTCGGCAACCTGTCTGGCAAAAAGGGCTTCTATAGTTAGTCGATCGATGACGCCTTTGGTGACCAGCACAGCTCCCAGCGACACGTCCGAACGATTGCCTGAGGCTGAGAGCTCTTGTTCGGAAACAAGTCCTTGTTGCTTGAGATATTCCGCGAGCCGCAACTCCCGAAAATTTGAAGCTGCGTAGATGATGTCACCCTTATCAAAATAAACGGCGGCCTTGACGCTCTCGTGGTGTAGCCGCAAGGTGCCCGAGAGGTCTTTCAAAAAGATCTCATGCACTAGTTCGGCAAGCGGTCGGTCACTTAATTGGCCCTTCATCAGCGGTTGCGAGACGATCTGATGTTAATCCTCCAGCGGTGTGTGCGAGTTTCGCGAGAGCATCATAGCGCACGAATCAGAAAAAAAAGAAGTAAGGCTTTGATTTGAGAATATTCGCGCAATTGCCAATCAACTACAGAACCGGGAGCGATAGCGACCGCACTCAAATAGCGCAAGGATTCCTGGTCTGGCGGATAGATCTCATTAGAGAAAAAACCAGAGTAAAAAGCATTTTTGAGACTCAGACGAGATAGGGACTTGTTGAATTCCGCAGCGGCATGCTCCCGTGAGTTGAGTGCGGTCGCTATCGCTCCCCCTTCTGTAATTGAGTTTTGACTCTTTGTTATTGAGTCACCCTATCAGGAGGCTTAGCCCTTCAAGTTCAAACGAAGACACTGCTAAAAAGAAGTAGGGCTTTGACACCGGTCCCATGGGGTTCTATATTGATGACCCCAATCAATTTAGTCATCGGCGCCCAAGATCCTTAGCCTCAGTGGACAACGACACGTTGGCAATGTTATGGGTGAGCTACTCAGTAACAACCATACTCAGCCCGAGACCACTCAACGAGAGGAGGCTGCGAGCGAGTCGGTGCTTAAGGCTGATGCCAATCAAAGAGTGGAGCAGCTGATCGAACAGTTAAAGTTGCGAAGCGCTGAACTGGAAGATGCCAACCGTGAGCTGCGCCGCATCTCACATTATCGTTCCCTGTTCCTGGCGCGTATGTCGCACGAGCTGCGTACACCGCTCACATCAATTCTTGGCTTCAGCGAGATCCTGCTCGAGCAGGAAGAGCTAACTGCCACGCAGAGCCGGTTTTGCAAGAAGATTCAGGATTCCGGATTTCAACTTCAAACTAGTCTCAATCAACTGGTAGACCTTTCGCGGTTGGAAGGGGAGCATCCAGAGGTCTTTTTACAGGAGTTTTCATTACGAGACGTGCTGCGCGAATCGTGTGCGGCAGTGACCCGCGCTGCTCATATGAACCAAGTGCGACTCGAATATGATCTCGCACCTGAAGTTACGACCGTAGTATCTGACCAGGGAAAGCTGCGCCAGATTCTCTACAACTTTCTCGGCTGGGCGGTGAGCCGCAGTAGCTCGGGACAGGTCAGTGTTTACGCAGATTTGATCGATGGGACGCTTTCACCCCAGCGGGTCTTTCACCCCAGCCGAGATGCTCGGCTGGGGACCCCGCTCTGCCCCGCTGGGGACCCCGGGTTGATCCGGATCCGCATCGACGATAGCGGCGAGCATCTGGCGGATCTGTCGCGCGTGTTTGATCTGGAAGAACCTTCCGGTGCCCGTGAGGCAACCGTGAATGAGCTTGGCATAATTATCAGTCATCGTCTGATTGATCTGATTAGTGGCAATGTAGCGCTTCAGAATCGCGACGCCGGCGGCTTGCGGGTACTAATTCAATTACCGGCGCGTCCCATGAAGAGATAGCAGAAGTGCATGGAAGAGATCGACATCCGCGAATGCGTGACGATTGAGGAACTCGATCAGTGTGTGAGACTGCAGCGTGAAGTCTTCGGACTCCGTGATCTTGAAATTTCGCCGCGCCGTCATCTGATTGTGTCGCGTGAAGCCGGCGGTTGGACCCTGGGGGCCTTTACGAACCACTCCCGCAACCGCATCGTCGGCTTCGTACATCACCTGGTGGCCGTACGGGGCGAGGATGAAGTCTTTGGCTACTCGCACATGATGGCCGTCCATAAGGATTATCAGAATTTAGGACTCGGTGCGCGGCTGAAATGGGCGCAGCGGGAGCGAGCGCTTGGGGAGGGCCGGCGCTTTATTAAATGGACGTGGGAACCAATGCAGGCCCGCAACGCGCATTTCAATCTAAACCGTCTCGGCGTGGTTGTGCGGACATATGCGGAGAACTTTTACGGCACCGACTACATGACGGATCCCGCGCAGCAGTCTCCCGCGGCCCATGGACTTCCCAGCGACCGTCTTTTCGCTGGATGGGAGCTTTCCTCGCCGCGGGTCATTGCACTAGCCGGCGGGGGCGAGCCTGCTCCTCCGCCTGCACCGGCTGCCGCCATTGAGATTCCGCCAGACTGGACTGACCTAATCAAACGGGATGTGAACCTGGCGAAACACGAACAATTGAGAGTGCGACGAGAATTTGAGCAAGCTTTTTCAGCGGGACTTGTATGCGCGAGATTCGAGCGTTCAACCGCACATCCCCGGTACCTGCTCTACAACGAGACTGTGTGAGAACTCAAAATGGCTAGCAGGTTGCTGAAAAAACAAATGCGATCCACGAAACCACACGAACTGCACGAAATGGATGTCTTGTTTATTTCGTGTGATTTTGTGGATCGCTTTACTGCTTTATTGCTACTCACCCCTTTTTCAGCGACTTGCAAATTTACTGGGCATAAATTGTCAATTAAGGGTTGAGTAATCATGACGTTTGCTCGCTTCGATCGTTACGTTGACCGCCATGCGCGCAATTTTACGGAGCGCTTGCAGACCCTCTGTCGCATGCCTTCAGTCGCTGCACGCGGCACGGGCATGCGAGCCATCGCGGAAGCGGTCGACCAAATGATGCAGCGGGTGGGTATCGGCACACGTGCATTCAAGATGGGCTCTGGGTATCCTATCATCTACGGAGAGTGTGGAGGTGGTCCAGAGACTTTTCTGGTCTACGGCCACTACGATGTTCAGCCCGTCGGCCATCTAACTGATTGGTCGGTCGGTCCCTTTGCCGCAACCATCGTAGATGGAAAACTCTTCGCGCGAGGCGCGGCAAACAGTAAAGGCGATCTCGTGGCCCGGTTGGCAGCCGTCGAGGCTTATCAGAAAACGGTGGGCAAGTTACCGATATCGCTCCGGTTTATAGTTGAGGGCGAGGATGGATTGGGCAGTCAGAGTCTTTACCGGTTCACAACGCAGCATCCCGAGTTGCTGGCCGCGCGGGGTTGCATCTGGGATGAAGGCTATCGCGATACGAAGGAGCGTCCGGTAATCAGTCTGGGTTTCAAAGGAATTACTTTTCTCGAGCTCCGAGCACACGGCGCCCGGTCAGACCTGCATTCGAAGTGGGGTGCGATTGTTCCCAATCCGGCCTGGAGGCTGGTTCAGGCTTTGGCCACCATTACTTCTCCCAAGGGCGTGATCACTATTGACGGATTCTCTTCTCATGTTGCACCCATCTGTGACGAAGACGCGGAAGCCCTAAAAGCGATCGAGCTGGATGAAGTGGGGCTCAAGAAGGAGTTTCGGATTGGAGGATGGGTGCGAGCCTTGAAGGGACAGGCCCTCGTAAAGGAGCACATCTTTGGTCCCACATGCACCATCTGCGGGATCCAAACCGGGCACACAGACGCCGGCGCCAAAACAGTCCTACCCAGCACGGCGATGGCCCGACTCGATTTCCGGCTGGTACCTGATCTCACCCCCGACTTAGTGCACAAATTGCTCAGGCAGCATCTGGATATACGCGGGTTCAAAGAGATCGAGATTATTGAACTAGGCAGCGCACCCCTGGCCAAGGCGTCGGCAACTTCACTGGTGGCGCGAGCAGTAATCGAACCCACAATGGAAGTTTATGGAATGCGGCCGCTGGTTTATCCGATGGATCCCTCCAGTGGGCCGGTAGGCGCTGTTTGCGGAGTTTCCTCTCCACCCACGCCTGTCGCGTCGTTTGGAATCAGTTATGCCGGCTCGAATCCCCATGGCCCGGACGAGAACATACGCGTGGATGATTTTTTGCAGAGTATCAAGTTTATTGGGCGGGTGATCAATAGCCTCGGCGAGACAACCAGCGAGATTAGAACAAGAAGCAGCGGCATCACCAAAACCAGTGGCATCCGGGAAGGAAAGGCCGCAGTTCGATAGGCGGCTGTGCGAACCGGAAAGACTCGGGAGAAGAAGTTGGCCACTGCCCAATCAACAGGAAAAGAGATCGAAAAACTGCGGGGGGAGATTCGGCGGTACGAAGAACTCTATTACGTCAAAGACAACCCCGAAATTTCCGACGCGGAGTATGACCAACTGCTCGAGCGCTTGAAGAAACTCGAAGAGCAGCAGCCGCAACTTATAACTCCTGACAGCCCCACCCAGCGCGTTGGTGGGCGACCGGCCGAGGGTTTTCCCGAAGTCGCCCATCGCCGGCCAATGCTCTCCCTCGACAATAGTTACAACATCGAAGAGCTGCGAGCGTTCGACCAACGTTGTCGGAAATTGGCGGAAGGCAGGGCCCTGGAGTATGTCGCAGAGCTCAAAATAGACGGGGTGTCGATATCGCTTCACTATGACGATCAGATTCTGACGCGCGGTGTCACTCGCGGCGATGGACGTATTGGCGAGGAAGTGACTCAGAACGCGCGCACAATTCGCAGCGTGCCGCTCAGACTGCGTGCCAACGGGGATGCAGTTGGCAGAAAAGTGGAAGTGCGGGGCGAAGTGTTCATACCGCGAAGCGTGTTCGAGAAAACCAACGCGGAACGGGAAGAGCAAGGGGAACCGCGTTTTGCAAATCCGCGCAATGCGGCCGCGGGGACGCTCCGGCAACTCGATTCCAGGATCGTGGCTTCGCGCAAACTGGATCTCTTTGCCTACGACCTGATCGCCGGCGAACGCAAACCGTTTGCTATGCATTGGGAAGCGCTCAACTGGCTCGAACAGTCAGGCTTCCGGGTCAATCCTCATCGAGAGCTTTGTGGCTCAATAGAAGATGTAATCGAGTTCTGCAATCGAATGGAAACGCAACGCGACGATCTTGATTACGAGATCGATGGGCTGGTGGTAAAGGTCAACTCCACTGCGCTGCAGGACGAGTTTGGTACAACTCAGAAAGCGCCCCGGTGGGCTGTCGCTTACAAGTATCCGGCGCGGCAGGCGACGACAAAAGTGCTCGCGATCACTGTCCAGGTAGGGCGCACGGGGGCGTTAACGCCCGTGGCCAATCTGGAGCCGGTGTTACTTGCCGGAACCACAGTCTCGCGGGCCACGCTCCACAACGCCGATGAGATCAAACGCCTGGGAGTGCGCCTTGGCGATTGGGTACTGATAGAAAAGGGCGGCGAGGTAATTCCGAAGGTCCTGAAGGTAATTGAGTCGAAGCGCACGGGAGATGAAAAGCGGTTCCGCATGCCGAAGAAGTGCCCGGTATGCGCAGGCGAAATCTCCAGATTTGAAGGCGAAGTCGTCGCTCGTTGTGTGGCGGCGGATTGCCCGGCGCAGCTCATGGGCCGTCTGCTCCACTTTGCCTCTCGTAGGGCAATGCGTATCGAAGGACTGGGCGAGTCGCTCGTCGATCAAATGGTTGAAAAAAAAATAGTGCGCGATGCTGGTGACCTGTACAAACTGACATTGGAAGAGCTAGCCGGTCTCGAGCGCATAGCTAAAAAATCAGCGGAAAATCTGCTGGCACAAATCGAAGCAAGCAAATCCCGAGATCTTTCCAACCTGACTTATGCGCTGGGCATTCGTCATGTGGGCGACCGGACCGCGGCCATACTCGCCAGGCATTTCGGCTCGCTTGAGGCGTTAGCAAAAGCGAGCGAGACTGCCCTCGACGACATTCCTGAAATTGGTTTAACCGTAGCTCAGAGCGTCCGAACCTGGTTTGCCGATGCCGGCAACGTGGATCTCTGTCGGCGTTTGCGTGCGGCCGGTGTGCGCACGAGAATTAAGCAGCAGCGTCAAGCGGCGGTAGATGAAAGATTCGCCGGCAAACAGTTTGTCCTTACAGGGGCGCTACCAGGATATACGCGTGATGAGGCGCGGGCCTTGATTGAAAGTCGCGGCGGTCGCGTTACGTCCTCGGTCAGTAAGAAAACTGACTACGTTATCGCAGGCGATGAGGCGGGCTCTAAATTAGACAAAGCGACAACTCTGGGGGTTACAGTCCTGGATGAAGCGGCGTTCAAAGGAATGTTAGGGTAAGATGGTCGGACAGCGCTTCTTGGGCAGCTGCTAAATTGACAGACGAGGGTTTCTGTCTTATCAAATGGAGACAATATGGCAACGTCGGAAGACGCGAACAAAAAACTAGAACTGCTTTATACCCTTTTCTGCGACGACGTTCGCCTCGAGGTTGGTAACAAGCTCTCATTCATGGGCGTGTTTCAGAACATAATGGTCCAGCAATTACCTGTCTCACTGATCAAGTTTGCCGTGGTCAACCACTGGCGCGGTGAAGGAGTTCACCTATCTGAAGTGCGCATTCTCACGACTGATCGCAAGCATCCGGTAGTAGTCTCTCAGCCTACTCGTTTCGAGATCACGGCGGGAGGCTTCGCCGACAACATCAGTTTCTTTGTTAACGTTACTTTTCCCGCGGCCGGGCAGTACTGGGTGCAGACGCTGATCGACTCAAGTCTCTTTGACGAACAGCCATTGACAGTTTCCGATGGTCGCGAGGCGCAAGCTGAGAGCTCCTCGGAGGCCGTCAACTAGAAAACGATCCAGCCGCGGATCTACGCGGATGAACGCGGATCAAAACAGGTCATTAAATTCACTAGCGAAATACCGAGCCGAGTGACGGGGCCCCTCCTATCTGAGGTTGGTCTTTGGCTTTTCAGATCTGCGTTCATCCGCGTAAATCCGCGGCTAATTCTTCATCTTCCGAGCAAAGAACAAAGGAGAATGAAATGGGCACGCCACCCTCTAATTCGCTCCGGCCGCGATTCAGTACTCAATTCCCAGAAGCTTGATCTTGGAATTCAGAGTAGTGGCCTTGATTCGCAGTAGCTTGGCGGCCTTCGCCTGGCATCCGTGGGTTCGATCCAACGCGAGCCTGATCAGCTCAATCTCGAAGCGCTCAACCTCTTTATAGAAGTCGATGCCCTCCGCCACGTTGAAGCTCTTCAATTGAGCCGACGCTTCCGTAAAAGCTTTGTCGCGGGCGAGATTTTGGGCCTCATTTAGCAGTGACAAGGCAAGAGTAACCAACCGCTGGACGCGGTCGCGCACGGGATGATCAGCAATTCTCAGCTGCACCGGTGTGCTGGAGGATGGAGAAGATTTTCGCAATCGTGCTGGATTAACAGGTTCGACAGCGGCCGCACGCTCAAGGCTCATGTGATTTCACCTCTATAAAAGTTACTTCCGAATTCCGCTCTCAGTACGAAAACACCGCCCCATAGCCTCTTGTGACAAATTGTTCTGATTCAAGGAACGCTGGGCGGGGGACATAGTTCCCTAAGAATATGACGAAAAAAGCGAGCCCTCATTAACAGGCTCGCGTCTTTCTTTAACAGGTTTTGGTGCGGATGAGAGGACTTGAACCTCCACGATGTCTCCATCACAGGCTTCTGAGACCTGCGCGTCTGCCAGTTCCGCCACATCCGCAAGGTGGAGTTTCATTATGCGAATGCATTTAGAGGGTGTCAAGAAAGCAAGATTTGCTCCCTCGCCACCCTCCTTCAGCTACTGGCGTTCGCTGTATAAACGCAGATCTAACCTCGATGTCTGCGGAACCTGACGGTGTTAAGGGGATTTCAATTCACGGGCGTCATGCTGGTGCGGATGGTGTCCACCAGCGTGCAGATGGTGTACACGACCGTGCCGATGGCGTACACGATCGTGCCGGCCAGAATCATTATCCCAGTCTCGTCGCGGCCCCCTGCCGTCCCGGCGGCCGTCGCGGGCATCATGGCAATTAACGAACTTGCCACACTTTCGGTCGCGTTTGTCGTGTTTGTCGTGATCGCGATCCTGCCCGTTGTCGCGTTTATTAGCGAAAGCGGTCCCAGGTAGGGCTAGTGCGAGCAGAAGCGCCAACACAATCGACACTAGGTTTTGTCTGTTCTTAGGAAGTCTCATACAATCCTCCAGATTGGCAGGTCACTCTGACCCGCGCTTTGTTGGACGTCAAAAATCAGTTATCAGCCAATTTAAAGCTACCGGGGGCATGTTTACGGACAACAATCATCGTGCCAGTTGTAAGTCGTTGGAAAATAGTGACTGGAATTCCGTTTTTACACGATAAGGTGGGATCAGGAACCCGCATCGCATGGAACCAACTAGAACTGCGGACTTGGGTGGGGGGCCGTTTCACGGGCCCAGTGTCGTATGTTGCGAATGCGTTGTAATTTCATTGTTGAGGTCCGATGGCTGAACTAAATAAAGCTACGTCTGGCCTTCGTGAACGCCTTGACGAGGTTCGCGAAAAGATTGCGACTGTGGCCAGGCGCTGCGGTCGCGAACCAAGAGAGCTCACCCTGGTGGCCGTTAGCAAGACGCATCCGGTTTCGGTTGTGAGCGAAGCGTGTGGTGTTGGCGTCACTGACTTTGGTGAGAATCGTATTCAGGAAGCTGAATCGAAAATCGTTGCGCTACGAGCCGAGGCTGCGCGCTGGCATCTTATAGGCCATTTGCAGGGGAACAAAGCACGCCGCGCGGTAAAGCTGTTTGACATAGTCCACACGCTTGATTCAGTCTCCCTGGCTGATCGGCTTGATCGCGCTTGTGCCGAAGAGAACCGTGCAGAGTTGCCGGTCCTGATTCAAGTTGATCTCGCCGGAGAAACGACAAAATCGGGCGTGTCGCCGACCGGGTTACCTGACCTCGTAAAGGCAGTGAATAAATGTTCGCGACTTCGCTTCCAGGGCTTAATGACCCTGCCACCCTTTTATGAAGATGCAGAACGGCTGCGCCCATTCTTCAGGAGACTGCATGAGTTACGTGATGAGCTTCAGGTGGCAGGACACTTCGGGGAGCGCCGAGGCGAGCTCTCGATGGGAATGAGTCATGATTTTGAGGTGGCGATCGAAGAAGGCGCAACGATCGTGCGCGTGGGAACCGCAATCTTCGGTGAACGTATTCCATAAGCCATGATAATTATCAATCTAGTGTGGCTCATCGTCTGGTATCTGGTAGTTAGTGCGATCGTCGGTGTCATTCTACTGGTACTCGCACGAGTGGTAGTGAACTACGCCGACATGAATCCATTCAGCCGCACGGCTATCACTATTCGGCAGTTCAGTGATCCCCTGGTGAATCCGGTGCGCCGCATTCTGATGTCTTATGGTCTTGACCAAAAGCTGGCGCCATTTGTAACGATCCTGATCGCTATTCTAATAGGCTGGTTGCTTTTAGAGCTAGTGGGTTCGGTAGTTTTTACAGTAAGCGGAGTCGTTACCAGTTTGCAGCGCGGAGCTCTCGTGTCGCTAGCCGGTTATTTACTTTTCGGTGTCCTGGCGGTGTATTCGTTGCTGATCATGGCGCGGATTATCCTCGCCTGGGGAATGAGCTATGCAAACCGGCTAATGCGTTTTCTCGTGAGAGTAACGGAACCGATTCTTGGTCCATTTCGCCGAGTGATTCCGCCACTGGGTATGTTCGACATATCTCCAATCATCGTTTTGTTGATCCTGCAATTGTTTCAACGGGCCGTCGCTGGAACTTTGATCGGCTAGCCGGCGGCTGACGCAGAACTAAGAAGTGATCGCCTACACCGAAAGCCGACAGGGCATAGTTTTCAAGGTGCAAGTGGTGCCCCGCGCCGCCCGAAGCGAGATTGTGGGCGAGCAAAATAGTAACTTGCGCGTGCGTCTGGCTACCGTTGATGGCGCCGCGAACGAAGCGCTGATACGCACACTGGCGATGGCTTTCAAGGTTTCGCGCCGAGAGGTCCAGATCACCGCTGGACATACGTCGAAGCTTAAACAGGTGGGCATAACAGGTGCCGTCCCGGAGGCCTTAGCTGCTCTTACCCGAGGGGGAGCATTAGTTACGTTAACATCGCGATTTCAAGCGGGGGAATATTCACAACACTGAAAGTCCAGGTCAGATTTCATTCGCGGCTCTATCATGGCGCCGCGCACTCGAATCATAGGTGACATTGAAAAAGAGCATGGAAGCGAAAACGATCTCTCATTACCGTATTTTGGAAAAGCTTGGCGCCGGTGGCATGGGCGAGGTGTATTTGGCCGAAGACATGAAGTTGGGCCGGAAAGTCGCGCTGAAGATCCTGGGCGATGATTACACCACGAACAGAGACCGGCTGAACCGTTTTGAACAGGAAGCCTGCGCCGCTTCCGCTCTGAATCATCCAAACATCCTTACTATTCACGAGGTCGGGGTGGACGACGGCAGGCACTTTATCGCCACCGAGTACATCGATGGCAAAACGCTGCGCAGAAAGATGGCCGGATCTCCTCTTGAAGCCCATGAGATTCTGGATATTTCGGTTCAGGTGGCAAGCGCGCTCGAAGAGGCCCATGCAGCCGGCATCGTTCACCGCGATATCAAGCCGGACAACATTATGATTCGACGGAACGGCTACGTTAAGGTCTTAGACTTTGGCTTGGCAAAGCTGACTGAGAAATCGACCGACCGAAATCCGTCCGACGGAGAAGCCTCAACCAGGGTTCTGGTGCAGACGGATGCGGGTGTGGTGATGGGTACATCACACTACATGTCTCCTGAGCAAGCACGCGGTAAAGCGGTCGACGCGCGCAGCGACATCTGGAGCCTCGGCGTGGTGATGTATGAAATGGTCGCAGGCAGGACTCCATTTGAAGGCGAAACCTCGACTGACGTCATTGTAGCCATAACCCAAAAAGAAGCGCCGCCTCTGGCACGATTCGCGCCGGACGTTCCGGCAGAGCTCGAATGGATCGTCACGAAGGCGTTGCGCAAAGACAGAGACGAGCGTTACCAGACAACAAAAGAGTTTCTGACGGACTTGCGTCGGCTGAAGCAAAGGCTTGAGTTTGAGGTCGAGCTCGAACGTTCAGTGTCGCCCGATAGCGTATCCCGATCCGGCATCACGGCATCAGCTCCGGTTCCCACAGTTTCAGATCACGTAGCGCCCACTGCTGGAGGCCCAGGCGCCCACCGTGCCTCGAGCGCCGAATACGTGGTGAGCGAGATCAAACGTCATAAAGCTGGCGCCAGCATTGTGGCCGTCCTATTTGTTTTGGCCGTAGGCGCGTTCATCTTTTTCTATTTAAATCGGGCCCAGGCACTGACGGATAAAGACACGATTCTGCTTGCCGACTTCGTTAATACCACCGGCGAACCTGTGTTCGATGGAACTCTCAAGCAAGCCCTCGCCGTGCAACTAGGACAATCACCGTTCTTGAACATCTTCCCGGAGGATCGCGTGCGGGAGACACTGAGGTTCATGGGCCGACCGCCTGAGGAACGTGTGACGAAAGATATCGCGAGGGAAATCTGTGAACGGCAGGGAATCAAGGCAATGCTAACCGGATCAATTGCCAGTCTAGGGAGCAACTACGTTATTACGCTCGAAGCTGTGAATGCGCAATCAGGTGAATCAATTGCTCGGGAACAGGTAGAAGCGGGCAGCAAGGAGCAGGTCCTGTCCTCGCTGGGCAAGGCAGCGTCAGACTTGCGAGAAAAGCTGGGGGAATCGCTCAGTTCAATCAAGAAACATGACGTGCCAATCGAACAGGCCACTACCTCCTCTTTGGAAGCGCTTAAGGCCTATGCGATGGGGAATGAGGAACGCGCAAAGGGGAAACCGGAGGAAGCGGTCAATTTCTATAAACGGGCCATTGAGCTCGATCCGAATTTTGCCATGGCTTACGCACGCGTGGCCGTATTCCACGGAAATCGAGAGGAAAGAGACGAGGCCCAACCATATGCTCAGAAGGCGTTCGACCTCCGCGACCGCGTTAGCGAACGCGAACGCTTCTACATTTCTGAGAAATACTACAACTATGTTGACGGTGACATTGATAAAGCGATGGGAGTGCTGCAAACCTGGAGCCGTCTGTATCCAAACGACTTCATTCCTCATAACAATTTAGCTCTCAACTACATGGTTTTCGGGAAATACGAAGACGCCCTGAAAGAAGCCCTCGAGGCTGTTCGCTTAAGTCCGAACACCTCCAGCGCTAGAGATAATCTGATCGGTAGTTTCATGGGGCTAAATCGTTTTGATGAAGCCAACGTGGCCTTGGAACAGTTGCGATCGATCCACCCGGACAGTGTTTCCGTGCATTTCGCCAGCTCCGATTTAGCGTTCATTCGCGGCGACCAGGCTGCCTTGGAGCGAGAAGCTCAGTGGGCCATAGGCAAACCATTCGAAGCTGGCTATACGGCAGCGCGAGGATCAATAGCAGCGGCTTCTGGACAGTTAAAGAAAGCTGAAGAGTTTAGACGGCGCTCGATAGATCTTTACAAGAGCCAGGGTCGTAAGGACAGTGCCGCTCAAACCTTATTAGGACTGGCCTTTAGACAAGCGGCTTTCGGCAAATGCCCGGAGGCTAAAGACAACGCCGCTGCTGCGCTCAGTTTACACAAGGGCAGAATCAGCATTTCCGGCGCTGCGGCGGTCTATGCTGAGTGCAATGATTTTGATCGGAGCCAGGCTTTGCTCGACGAGGCATTGAAGCTCTACCCCAAAGACACGCCAACGGTGCAGATTGTGGCCCCGTATATCCGCGCGCGCCTTGAAAGAGGGCGCGGCAATACGGCCCAGGCGATTCAGTTGCTGGAATCGGTTCGTCGCTACGACCTCGGTCTGATTACCGGTGTCGGAAACAATTACTTACGAGGTCAGACGTATTTGGACCAGCGCATGGGAAAAGAGGCGGCGGCGGAATTTCAAAAGATCATCGATCACCGGGGAATTGATCCGCTGTCGGAACAACATCCGCTCGCGCATCTGGGTCTGGCGCGCGCTGCGGCTATTAGCGGGGACGTGGCAAAGAGCCGCACCGAGTACCAGAATTTCTTTGGGTTGTGGAAAGATGCCGATGCGGATTTGCCGATATTGATCCAGGCAAAAAAAGAATACGAGCAGTTGAAATAGCGTCGCAGCTAAGGAAGCTAGTCGAGAATAACCAACATCAGCGATGAGAAAGTCAAACGAATGATGAATCTCAAAGACCAATGGGAAAGAATTTTTCTCTAGCGCTTTTTCTAAACAGTGGGCTCCGGGTTAATCCGTGGCCTAATTCCTGTGATATATTCCCCAGCCTGCAAACCCATAGCGCCAATTCCCTAGGACCTGTTTAAATGTCCGGACATTCGAAGTGGCACAGTATCAAGCATAAAAAAGGCGCGCTCGATGCCAAGCGCGGCAAACTATTTACAAAGTTTATCAAAGAAATAACCGTGGCGGCGCGGTCCGGAGGTGGTGACCCGGACGGGAATGCTCGTCTCCGCAAGGCGATTCTCGACGCCAAGGCCGGCAACATGCCTAATGAGACGATTGACCGTGCTGTTCGTCGCGGCACTGGCGAAGAAGAGGGTGTGAATTACGAAGAGATCACTTACGAAGGATATGGTCCGGGCGGTGTGGCATTGCTGATTGAGTCAGTGACTGATAACCGCAATCGCACCGTTGCCGAGATTCGTCATGCGTTTTCCAAGAACGGCGGTAACCTTGCTGCTGCCGGTGCAGTGGCCTGGATGTTTGAGAAGAAGGGTTACATCGTAGTCGACAAGGCTGCTAAATCAGAGGACGAGT
>JBPCMM010000251.1:0-7630 GCA_051002255.1 Pyrinomonadaceae bacterium | reverse complement strand
ATTACCTGCAGAGAGGCAAAGTCCGTCTTGCCCGCCGTGCGCGCTTGGGCAAGCCAGTTATGAAGCTTGCGCGCTTCAGCCAGGGACGAAATCCGGCAAGCACCGGTTAGAGCCAGAGTGACTAGACAGTCAGGTGCACCGTGAGTGACGAGCGCCGCTTGCAAAGCAGCTTGTTCGCGAAAATCTAAAGTCAACAGGAGGTTTATTTCCATACCGGGGGCAGCCGAGTCAGTTGTCAGGTGTCAGTTTCTTCGTACGAAGCACAAAGCACAAACTGCAACTGGCAACTGACCACTGGCAAACTGACTTCCTGTTGGCAATCAGTCGCGTTGCGATCGAAAGCACGCAGTTCCGGCGTGACAAAAATGAAATGTCTCGTCTTCAAAGTCTGGGGTCTCCATTTGAATTGTCAGATGATCGACACCGAAACGTTCGTGCAGTTTTGTGCGCAGCTCTTTGAGAAGTTCTGGTTGAGAGATACTGTACGCGTGTATCACGTGGGCGCTTAGGGCTTCGCGTCCCGAGGTTATAGTCCAGACATGCAGATCGTGGACGTCATCAACCCCCTCCGTTCGCATAATCGCCTCTTCCACTGCTGCGAGATTAATATGGGCGGGTGTTCCTTCGAGAAGCACGTTTGTAGCCTCGCGAATTAATCGCCACGAACTCCAGACTATGAGAACGGCGATCAGGGCGCTGAACAGTGGATCCGCCGTGTACCAGCCATAAAGCGACATCATGGCTCCGGCAGTTATCGCTCCCACTGAGCCCAGCGCATCGCTAATCACATGCAGCCACGCGCCACGAATATTGAGATCTACCTCGTGGGGGGCGTGTAGTATCCAGGCGCAGATTAAGTTTATTATCAGTCCGCCCGCAGCCACGAGCATCACAATGCTGCCCCGTACAACGGGTGGCGAAGACCATCGCTGATAAGCCTCGTAAAAAATCAGCAGCGAAATGAGTACCAGCGCCACACCGTTAACAAGCGCAGCAAGTATCTCTAGACGGTGGTAGCCAAACGTCTTTTTGGAGGTGGCGGGACGAGTGCCAAACCAAGCCGCAATCAAGGCCAGCGCCAGTGCCGCCACGTCTGTCAACATGTGACCAGCATCGGCTAGCAGCGCCAGGGATCCTGTCCACCACCCGCCCACCACCTCGGCAACCATGTAGATCGCCGTCAGCACCAACACCACGCTTAGTCGACGGCGACTGTCTGAAGCCCGCCCGTGCTTATGCGCGTGGTCACTAGCATTAACCACGGTTGCTGTAAATTCCGCGTGGGCCATCAGCGTCTATATCCTGTCCAGTGCCTGCTCGATGTCGGCGATTATGTCGATAGCCGACTCTATCCCGACGGCAAAACGTACAGTCGCTGAGGAAACTCCAGCAGCGCGAAGTCGGTCTTCCGAAAAACCCGAGTGTGATGAATAGAGTGGATAACTGACCAAGGTTTCGACACCGCCCAACGACGGAGCCGTGCGAATAAGCCGAAACGAATTAAATAACTTTTCCGCCTCACGCTCTCCACCTACCAGGTCGATTGCCACAATGCCTCCGAAGCCGCCGCGCATCTGTTGCTTTGCCAACTCATGCCCCGGATCGTCCTCCAGGCCAGGGTAGTAGACTCGAGCCACTTTCGCGTGTCTCCTCAGCGTTTGGGCCAGACTCATTGCGTTTTCAGAGGATGCGCGCACACGAAGATTTAGCGTTTTGATTCCACGAGAAAGCAAATAGGCGGCGGCAGGATCCAGTGTAGCACCGACTAACACGGCTATCTGCCTGACTCGATCGACGAAGGCCTTTGCGCCGGCGACGGCGCCTGCAGTCAAATCCGAGTGACCGCCAAGATACTTTGTGGCACTGTGCATCACTGCATCGATCCCGTGAGCAATCGGCTTCTGCAGGATTGGAGTCGCGAATGTATTATCGACGATTGAAAGGAAGCCCGCTCTCCGGGCCGCTTCGGCCACTTGCTCCAGATCAACAATTCGATTGATTGGATTTGCCGGTGTTTCGCACCAGAAGACCCTCGTACGTTCTCCCGCAATTCCAGTTAGGCGACTTACTTCAGCCAAGCTAATAAAGCGCCCTTGAACTCCAAATTTGCTCAGCAGTTTGGTTAGGATCTTTACCGATCCACCGTAAATCGAATCATACGCAACCACTTCATCGCCCGCGTCGCACACGGCGGCCAAAGCGCAAAAAGTAGCGGCCGAACCGGATGCCGTAACCACACAAGCCTCGGCCCCTTCAAGCTCGGCAATCTTCCTCTCGACCTCTGCGACAGTTGGATTCGCGTAGCGCGAATAGAAGTAGGCCTCCTTCAATTCGCCGCGCGCATACCGCCGCATTTCGTCGAAGCTTTGAAAACTGAACGTGGCTGAATGAAAAACAGGCGAGACCACCGCGCCGAAAGGTTGTTCTTCCGGTCGCTCTCCACCATGAACCGCAATCGTTGCCTGGGATTGTTGAACTGCTTCGGTAGGGATTTCTGCTGCCATTCGATTAGTTCCTGTCGAAAGATGAGAGAATTCTGCGTTTCCGAGTGCGCTAAGCTTAGCAAATTACAGAATCCACGGACAGCTGAATGAGGCTTTTGGAGTGCGGCGCCTTGTCGCCGCTTTTCCGATCTGCCAACGAAGACCGCGAGAATTTGTAGGGGACGTCATAGCAAAGCGGCGACAAGGCGCCGCACTCCAAAATTGGCTTGCGAGCTCTCTGTTTTTGAGAGTCTGCTAGTAGTGATGATCAGCCAAAGGGCAAAAGAAAAAGGGCCTTAAAAGGACCCTTTCCCATGATGACTACGACTGCGAACTGGTTTCGGCTACAAGGCCGCTACATGTAGGGCCTGATTGAACTCTTTGTAGAGCTCATTGTATTCCCGTAGTGCGTGCTCAAGAATTCCGAACAGATCATCAATCTCCTTAAAGTTTACGATTGCATTCACATTGTGTAGAAACGCAGCATGTGCATCCATGGTGCGCTGCAGCGGTGACAGGAGGACAAAGAACAGACGCCGGCGCTGTGCTGGTCTAAGGACATTGACTTCGCGAATGACGAAGGCTGCACCCTGTTCGGCAGAATCGAACTCGGGATCTAGTAATACAACCTCTAATTGGTTTTCGCGCATGCGATCTATTGCCTGCCCCGTGTTCTGTGCGACAAATACTTGGTAGCCATTTTGTGTGAGCTGTCGTGCAATAGCCCCACGATGCAGTTCGCCCGTGCAAACCAGTGCCTTGCGCGGATTCCATGCCGGCCTTGAAGTAGGGACTACGGCACTGTTGCTGCTTTGCTGCTTGAGCAGGTTTGCAAGCAGTTGGCTCAGCTCCTCCACTGGCACCCCTGGGCGGGGCGCCTCAATTGGGCCAGTCTTCGTTAACTCGAAGAGAGGTGCTGGGACGCGGGGCCTAAACCGGTGCTGATCTGTTGAGGGAGACTGACCAACCGCCAGGGCACTTTTCTCAGAAGCGGGACTGACAGTAACGGAGTTGAGAGTAGTGTTGCACTTTGGACAGCGGATACTTGAAGGCCGCTCCGAGTCACGTCCGCCGACCTGAATTTGCGATGAGCACTTTGGGCAAACAACAGTCATAGTAGTGTCAATGACGAGTTTAGTTTGAACTATTCAATTAGACCCAGCATTGAACTAGAGTCTAATAAAGCACCTACCGGAACAGGACTGCCATCCCGGCGCACGAAATCTTGAGCAGCAGTTAGCCCCTTGAGCGAGAGGAGCATGTTGTTCTGGTTGGTAGCGAAAGTCAGTCCGTCTTCCAGCGAAATCACCCGCGCTTCGATCAGCTCAATGATCACGGAATCAAAGTCCTGCATTCCGTCCAGCTTGCCGTCGCGCATGGCGTCGAGGAGAGATTTTCCGTCCGCTTCTCCGGATTCAATGTACTCCCGAGTGCGGGGGCTTGATCTTAGAATCTCGGCAACTGCAATGCGTCCCCGTCCGTCTGCTCGCGGGACTAACCTTTGGGAGACGATGTAGCGAAATGTCTGCGCCAGCCGGGTGCGAATAACAGGCTCCTCATTCTTCGGGTAGAGCCCAATGATGCGGTCTACGGTCTTCGAGGCGTCGATGGTGTGCAAAGTAGAAAGCACCAGGTGACCGGTCTCTGCGGCTTCCAGCGCGATTTCCGTCGTCTCAAAGTCGCGCATTTCGCCAATCAGAATGACTTTGGGTGCCTGACGTAAGGTCGCGCGCAGCGCGGATGGGAAATCCCTCGTGTCGTAGCCGACTTCGCGCTGGTTGATCGTCGAGTTTTTGTGCACATGCAAATACTCGATGGGGTCCTCAATGGTGACAACGTGATAATGCTTTTTCTCGTTGATCATGTCGATGATTGCCGCTTGAGTAGAACTCTTGCCGGACCCTGTGGGACCGGTAACAAGAACTAATCCATTTCTAAGGTTGGCAATCTCCTCGAGGTGATGAGGCAGACCAAGAAACTTCAACGTCGGAATATCGGTGGGGATAACACGCATCACAATTGAGTACACACCTCGCTGCTGAAAGATATTGACTCGAAAGCGTGCTCGGGAGGGCAGCGAATAGCTGAGGTCGGCTGTACCAGTCTGGACGAGACGCTCGGCGGCCTCGGGATTCCCGCGAAGCAGCGTCATCGCGATTATCTCGGTTTGGTAGGGTGTGAGCTTTTGCATCCCCAGCGGCTGTATAGGAGTCAGTTTTCCATTTATCTCAACCTGCGGTAGTTGGCCGACTGAGAAGTTAAGGTCACTGATCCTGTCGGACAGCAGCAGCATTCGCTCGAGAATGGGAGGCAGGTCGAAGACACTCATATTGGCATTGACTCCATTTTGAATGCCGGGAAAGGGTAAAAAGCCTTTGAGGGGGTATTTTATTCGGAGGACGGAACGCTTGCCGCTTGGAAAGCCCGACAAATTCTCGCGCATAAACCTACTAAACGCAAGTAAAATATGTTTGGCGTGGTTTTAATTGTTATAACTGGGCAAGGAGCCTAATGGTTCGCTCAGTAATCTCATTGGGGTTTGCGAGGAGCGCGCTTATTACAGCGATGGCATCAGCCCCCGATTCCCATACCTGCACGGCGTTATTGTGGCTGATACCTCCAATGGCAACGAGCGGGAAGTCGCCAATCGCATCGCGCACATTTCGCAAACCGTCTAAACCGAGCACCGGTTCGAAATTGGTCTTTGAGGAAGTGGCGAAGATCGGACCGATTGCCAAGTAATTCACCGGCAACCGGGCAGCCTGCCGGGCCTGTTCAAGGTTATGAGTGGAGACGCCGATGATTGCTTTGTCCCCGAGGAGGCGACGGGCGGCCTCCGCGGGGAAATCCTCCTGGCCGAGATGAACACCATCGGCTCGAAGAGCCAGTGCTATGTCTACCCGATCGTTTATTACGATCCGAACGCCGCGCTGGCGAGCGATATGCGAGGCCTCCTCTGCCTGTTTGAAAAACTCGCGCGGGGTCAGATTCTTTTCGCGAAGTTGAATCAACTTCGCGCCACCCTGGCTGAGCCTGACTACCTGCTCAGCATGAGACAATCCGGAGAGCCGTACGTCAGTGAGGGGATAGATCCTGGCTTCGCGCAAGAGCATGACGATCACGGCACTCTAGAAGTGAATTCTGGCTAAGATTCTTTTCGCTTTGGCCTTTCGTTTGCGCGAAGGACGCGCTTGCGCAGGCGTATCGTCTGAGGAGTGACTTCTACCAGCTCATCGGCAGCTATGAATTCGAGCGCCTGTTCGAGTGAGAGTTCTTTTATGGGGACGAGACGCATAGCCTCGTCAGCACTGGCAGCCCGCATGTTGGTCAGCTTTTTTTCCTTGATTGCGTTCACGTCAAGATCAACGGACCGGGCGTTCTCGCCCAGAACCATCCCTTCATAAACTCTCGTACCGGGACGAACAAACAGGGAGCCCCGCTCCTGCAGGTTGAAGAGCGCATAGGTAGTTGTTTCGCCCGTCCGATCTGCAACCAAAGAACCGGTAGAACGACCTCTTAGAGCGCCCTGCCATTCATCCCAGCGCGAAAACATCGTGTTGAGCAGGCCCGTCCCTTTCGTTTCTGTTAGGAATTCACTGCGAAATCCGATCAGGCCCCGTGAGGGAGTGTCAAATTCGAGTCGCACGCGGCCCGTCCCGTGATTCACCATCTTCGTCATTTGCCCTTTGCGGCGACCAAGTGCCTCGGTTACGACCCCAATGAACTCTTCCGGACAATCGATTACCACCATCTCAATCGGCTCAAAAATCCGGCCATTCGTTTCTTTAGTAATTACCTCCGGCTTCGACACCTGCAGTTCATATCCTTCGCGACGCATCATCTCAATCAGGATGGCAAGTTGCAGTTCGCCTCGACCGGAAACCTTAAACTGGTCGGGCGATTCTGTGGACTCGACTCGTATCGCAACGTTGCCTAATATTTCCTTATCGAGCCGCTCCAGTAGTTGGCGCGAGGTCACGAAGCGCCCTTCCTTCCCGGCGAAGGGGGAATTGTTCACGCCGAAGATCATCGAGATCGTTGGTTCGTCGACGGCGATTACCGGGAGCGGGTGCGGATTGTCAGCCGAGGTGATCGTGTCGCCGATCTCGATATCCTCGAAACCAGCTAGCGCCACGATCTCTCCCAGGCCGGCCCGGTCGACGGGCTCACGCTTAAGGCCCTCAAAAACGTAGAGCTGTGAAATCCGCACTTTCTTGATCGAACCGTCGCGTTTCACCACCACCACCTGCTCGCCAATCGCCAGTTCACCGGAGAAAATGCGGCCGATCGCCAAGCGTCCGACGTAGTCGCTGTAATCAAGATTAGCCACCAACAGTTGGAGTGAGTCATCCCGTAACGCCTGAGGCGCGGGAATGGTCTCTACAATTTGTTCAAACAATGGCTGCAGATCCTCCGAGTGATCAGTCAAATGCTTCTTCGCCATTCCGTCTCTGGAAATTGAGTAAAGAATGGGAAACTCAATCTGGTCGTTGGTCGCGTCGAGATCAAGGAACAGCTCATAGATTTCGTCAACTACTTCCGCCGGTCGCGCGTCATGTCTATCGATCTTGTTCACGACCGCGATTGCGGGAAGGTGAGCCTCCAGGGCCTTCCGGAGCACAAATCGCGTTTGGGGCAAGCATCCTTCCGCCGCGTCTACTAGCAACATCACTCCATCAACCATCTTCAAGACCCGCTCAACCTCGCCGCCAAAATCCGCGTGACCAGGAGTGTCGACGATATTAATTTTCACGTCGCGATAATGTACTGCAGTATTCTTCGCCATTATGGTTATGCCGCGCTCTCGTTCTAAATCCATCGAATCCATAACCCGGTCGCGCACCTGTTCGTTGTCGCGAAAAGTTCCCGATTGTCGAAGCATGGCATCGACCAAGGTGGTCTTGCCGTGATCCACATGAGCGATAATGGCGATATTGCGAATATCTCTTCGTTGTTCAGTCATACGTTTGCACAGATCCGATTAGCCCTTTTTAGGGAAACTTTGCAGCTTAGCATTTTCTTGTCAGAACCGAGTAGCTTTGCTCGTCTGGGACAAGCAGATAACGAGATGAAACTCAAAGTGCGACTTTGCTAAGATGGCCCAGCTTACAAGTCGCGAAGGCCGTCACCGCACTGGTGTTAGGTTT
>JBPCMM010000250.1:0-18579 GCA_051002255.1 Pyrinomonadaceae bacterium | reverse complement strand
GATTACGTAGCCAGATGCGCCCGCCTTGAGCAATTGTCTAAGATATCCTGTATCCTCATAGATGGTGAGAGCTATAATTTTTATCTGCGGGCATTCTTTCCTCAACCGCTCGGTCGCCTCTACTCCGCTCATCTCCGGCATTGATATATCCATAACCACAACGTCGGGCGATAGCTTGATAGCACATTTCAAGGCCTCTCTGCCGTTTTCCGCCTCTCCTACAACTTGCATATCCGGCTGCGCGTTAATGAGGGCCTTTAGACCTTCGCGCACAATCATGTGATCGTCAGCGAGCAGCACGCGCAGTTTATTCACAAGCGTCACCCCCTATGCGTGCCTCTTCGACGGGGATGTTCAAGAAAACGCTTGTACCTAACCCGGGTTGCGATTCGACGGCAAGCGTCCCGCCGAGCAGTGCAGCCCGTTCGCGCATCCCCAACAGTCCCAGTTTACCCTCTTGGATTGATGCTTTCTGCGACGCCTCAACATCAAACCCCTTGCCGTTATCCTCAATAACAGTCACGATCTGATCATCACGCCGCTCTACAATGAAGCTAACCTGGTCAGCCTCCGAGTGTTTGACCACGTTCGTCAACGCCTCTTGAGCAATACGATAAATCGTATTCTCGTACGCGACGGGAAGACGCCCGTTTTCGAAGCCAGAACTGTGAAAGTCGACCAACACCTGCGATCGCTTAGCCCACTCCTCAACATAGTTGTAGAGAGCGGTGTGAAGTCCTAAATCGTCAAGAGCCGGTGGGCGAAGTCCCCAGGCAAGACTGTGCACCTCACGCGCTAACTGATTGGTTAGTTCCTGTAGCTGTTGCAGGTTGACAATAATCGACTGCCGTCCGTAGGAGGCCGCATCAAGTGCCTTTAGTCCCATCATTATGGCAGTCAGCTGCTGGCCCATCTGGTCGTGCAACTCCCGTGAGATGCGCCGCCGCTCATCCTCTTGCGCGAGCACGAGACGACGCAGCAGTTCCTGGCGCGCCTGCTCGGCCCGCAGGCGCTCTGCCATCTCGGTCTTCAGCATTTCATTAGCCACTACGATCTCGGCGGTTCGCTCTTCCACGCGCCTTTCCAATCCATCGTAGGCTTGGCGCAGGGCCTCCTCAGCTTGCTTGCGCTCCGTGATGTCCCGGATGATCGACTGCAGAACCCCGTCCTGAACCATGCGACCGCTAATCTCCACGGGAAGAAGCGTTCCGTCTTTGCGCCGCAATCGCCGCTCGATCAAGAGTGTCTGGCCTGCCCGCAGCTGCTCGAAGCGGATTGGGGCCACGTTAAGTTCTTCGGGCGGGATGAGGTCTTTCACGTTCAGGCACAGCATTTCCTCTCGGGTATAGCCAAGCATGTCGCAGAGCTTCAAGTTCGTCTCGATGAAATTTCCGCTTGAGTCGTAAGTATGTATGCCGTCCGAGGCTTGCTCCATCAGCAATCGATACTTGCTTTCGCTCTGCCTTAACGCCTCTTCCGCTCGCTTCCGCTCGGCGATGTCGCGGATCGTCGTTGTGATGAATGTTTTGCCGGCCACCTTGTGAGTTGAGACGGACGCTTCGAAGTCGATAAGCACACCATCTTTGCGTCTCCCCCTGAATTCATAAGTCGCTGGAGCTTGCTCGCCGCGCAGCCGGCGCTGACCGAATTCCAACATCCGCTTTCCGTCGTCGCTCGACGTGACGAAGGAAACGGGTGCCCCGACCAGCTCCTCTGGTGCGTACATTAACAGGCGCGCGTACGAATTGTTTACATAGACAATGCGTTCGTCGTGTTCCACGAGGATTCCGTCGCGAGAAGCCTCGAAGATGGCTCGTAACTGTTCCTCGCTTTGGGACATTAGCTGCTCGGCAAGCTTACGCGTTGTGATGTTGGAGTGTGTGATTACAACGCGTACTCTACCCCCAAGTTCGAACCGCGAGACGCTGGCAACATACCATCGCTGCTGGTTAGGAGAGTGGCAAGGGTATTCGAGTGAGAATACATCCAAACCACCGCTGATGATTGCGCGAAGTGCGGCGGCCAAGCGACCAGCGTCGCCGGCGTCTTCGCCCGTCGCGTTTTCACACGCGACCAAATAGTTAGACCCTTCGCACAACTCTTCCGGATGCGAAGAATTCGCCGCGCCAAACTCGCGCCACGCCCTGTTCACGAATACGATGGCGCCCCCGGCGTCGAGCACTGCTATGTGTTCCGAAAGCGCATCGAGACTAGCCTCGGCGAACCGCTCCGAGTCCGGCTCATTGCGTTTATCAACCTGACTAACCAAGAGAATCCTCCCCTACCTCGGACTGGTATTGGATGCCTTTCGCTCAAGCTACAGAGGTCGCAGATAACCTCTTTCAATGCTGGAGGCTGCTGAACAAACCCAACTACGGCGAAAGCGAGCGTCGCCTAATTTGTTGTTAATGCACACGAATGCAAACAAACTTTTTCAGACCGATTGGGATGCGGGCTAGCTGAATCTCCCGCTTTCTCTGGAAATGCTAAAAGCTTATCGCCCGTTTCTTCACTAGCCTGCTCGGCCAGCACAGTCTCAGCCGCTTCAGCCATACGTTCTTCTAGAACCTCGCTTGGAGCATCTGCCGGATGGAGGTCACCAGCATGGTAAGAGTGAGAGCCTCGATACAGTTCACGTAAAAACCTGAAGAAAACTTTGGCAATAGCAATCCGACCGGCCAGTAGCGTTTTAATACCGCTCTCTGCCCGGCAGCCTTTTCCGGTTTGAATTTACTGGTGACCTTCTGACTTGCCCTGGTGCCTTGCTCCCAAAGATCAGGAATAACAAAAGCTAGAAAGGCAACAAGAGCAAGTGTAACGATCAGGACGGCGCCAATGACAGCTATAGGACGGGTCCGACTAAGTTTCGCTCCCTGAGAGACTATAGGATCAAGAAGATATCCAAGCGCAAAAGAGGCAAGGATAGAAACGATTGCGACTCGTCCGATGACATAAAGAAAGTGCAGGCCTAAAACGGCAACTTTCATGAAGTGGCCGTTTGTTTCTATAGCGCGAGAGCTTGTTTCCAAACGCTTGGAACGCCGTGTGTATTATTCTCCTCCTTGAGAGCTCCTTTTCACGTGAAGGGCAATAGTCGTGCCGCTACATCAGAACCGCCAAAGACGGCAAACGCCATAAACGCAGAAAAGATTTGTGTGCGATCAGCCCAGATACGATGGGTCCCCTATTTAGAATTACAATCAAGAAGCATTATCAATCTTAACTTCGCACCTGATATAGCTTCCCGACGGTAGCCGACGCTTGGGCACAGTCGTTGCTTTACGCTTGAAAAACAGGCGAATCCGTATCGTTTTTACCCAGGGGACTCTTGCTCGTTCAATGCAGGTTGTTTAATGGTCTTAGCTAAGAGACAACTATTAAACCCCGAACCTTTTGTGAGAATGCAAGAATGTCAGCGCGTGGTCGTTTCTAACATGTGACAATGAGTGCGCTCGCAGAATTTCCGGCGTCTCGGACCAGTGGCGCTTGAAGCTTTGTCGATTTAGGAATAGTTGTTATTCCAAGTCAATGTTCTTTTTCATGACAAGCACCTGAAAACTTTCCGCCAGGCCACCGGGAAGAATCATTTCGCGCGCAGATGTGCTGACGCGCAATCTATCCCAAGTCCATGATGGAAGATTGGGCTGAACGGAAACCGTCTTCCAAAGCTATACATAAAAAAGTAATTGCTGGGTAATCTTGGCTGAGACTCGCGTGATGGCTTGGGAAGAATGAAGAACCCACCTAGCTAGGGTCGAGAAGCGATCCTGCCGTTAATGAGAGTCAAAGGACCTCGGAGCAAACCAAATTCTAGTGTAGTGTCTCTCGAATGGATTTGACTTCACCGCACGCGTTTTGGCTGATCCGTAACGGTGTCGGCGAAGTATCGTCGCCTTTACCCAACAATCGCAGTTGCGACATCGTCGTCATTGGAGCCGGCATTATCGGTGCCCTGATCGCCGATGCTCTCACTGCCGCAGGTCTTTCCGTGATCGTCATTGATCGCCGTTATCCGGGGCATGGGTCCACGTCCGCGTCCACCGCCCTGCTCCAGTATGAAGTCGATACTCATCTTACTGATCTGATCGATAAGCTGGGCCGAGAGCGTGCGGTAGATGCATACCAGGCTTGTCTGGAAGGCGTCCGCGCCATCGGGCGATTGGTTGGCGAATTGGAGGATGTGGGCTTCCGGCGCCGCCCCAGCTTGTATTACGCGTCGCGTTTGCGAGACGTCAAGGTGCTGCGCAAAGAGGGCGCGGCGCGCCGCCAAGCAAAGTTGCCCTGCGAAGTGCTGGAAGAAAAAGAAGTCAGCAAGCTCGTTGACTTCGGTGCTCCCCTGGCCTTGTGGTCCGAAATCGGCGGCGAGGTTGACCCTTGGCGCATGACCTACGCACTGTTGGCTCGATGCGCTACGCGCGATTTTGCGCTGTACGGTCGCACGGATGCGATGGATATCGTGACGACTAAGAAAGGTATGGAAGTACCCACGGATCGCGGCCGAATCCACGCCAAGCATGTCATCGTCGCGGCGGGTTACGAGTCTGAGCGCTTCTTGCCTAAACGCGTTGCCAAGCTTTACAGTTCCTATGCCTTGATCACCGAGCCGGTAAAGGCGTTTGAAGGCTGGAGTCAGCGCTGCCTGGTCTGGGAGTCGGCGCGGCCATACCTCTACGCACGAACCACGTCCGACAATCGTATTCTGGTCGGTGGTGAGGACATTCCATTCCGCAATTCCTCACATCGCGATGCGCGCGTGCCGGCCAAGGCCAGCACGCTAATCGACAAGGTGCGCCGTCTGTTTCCGCGCATCGAGATGGAGCCCGCCTACGCCTGGGCCGGAACCTTCGGCGAGACCAAGGACGGCTTGGCATATATCGGTGCGCACCCTGGCGGTGATGCGCGGGTACACTACGCCCTGGGATATGGCGGCAACGGAATCACTTTCGGCGCCATTGCCGCGGAAGTGCTGACTGCGGCCGTACTGAAGAAGCCGCACCGCTATCGTGACACTTTTGCTTTTGATCGCTGATGCACGGTACACAGAGGAAAGACTAATGCTTGTGCTCGCTCTCGACCGGCAGGCCTGCATCGATCCAGTCCTGTTTGCCCTCAGCATAATCCCGCACGTTGCTGTACCCCAGCGCCGCCAATTCACGGGCGGCGTTTTCTGAAGCATGTCAGGTGGGATTCGCGCAGTACACGACGATATCCGTATTTTGGTCGGGCAAGACTTTTGTACTTAGTTCCGTGACTTGATCGGGCGGCAGGTTGATCGCACCCGGCAAGTGCGCGTGGGCGTAGGCCGTTTTGGACAGCGTCTCGACAAGCAAGAAATTATCGCCGCGATCAATCTTCTCCTTCAGTTCATTCCTTGAGATCGTCTTGACCATCGAGGCCTCCTTATTTGTTAAGTGACTCAGTGTCCTCGTTAAGGAGTCTCTGAATCACTTGTTCAGTCTCTTCGTAACGTCCTTCGCCGACATGCTTCCAGCGAGCGAGGCCCGATTTGTCGAGCACAAAGATTGTCGGCCAGGCTTCGACCTTATAGGCGCGCCATGTTTCGTGCTCATTATCAGTGACCACCGGAAATCGAATGCCCAACGAAGCAACCTGACGCCGCACGTTTTCGATCTTCTTTTCACTGTCAAACTCCGGCGAGTGTACGCCGACAATTGTCAGACCCTTGTTGCTGTAGCGTTCGTGCCACCGCTTTACGAACGGCAGCGTATTGCGGCAGTTATAGCAACCAAAAGTCCAAAACTCGACCAGCACAACTTTACCGCGGAGACCCTTTAGCGTTAGGGGCTCAGAATTGATCCACATACCTGACCCGAAATCAGGAGCAGTTGGAAACTCGCCGGCTGCAACCAAGCCGTCAGAGCGGAGGGTAGCGGGGCTAGCCGCCAGGTCCGAGTCAGAGCTGAGCGGTCCCCAATTCTTTGTCAAACCCGAAACGCCCACTACGACTCCCACAAAGACAGAGACGACGAGGAGTCCTACTGCAATAATGTTTTGCCTGCGCATTTGTTTCCCTTCTCCCAACTAGAAATCGACATTTCTTGGCTTGCCCTGAGAGTTTCTAGCAGAGGGCCTGTGCATCGCCCCGAACTGTTACCAATTCGAACCAGTTGATCATGATACTTCAGAATCCTTAATGTGCGCGTCACATCAATGGGCGGATTCGAAATACCGCTTGCAGAAGCAGGCCGCTCCCAGGTCGAACAACCCGTCCGTTACCGCAGAATAGTGAGGAACCCACTCCTCATGCAGTCAGTATCGGCGGCGACGCATTTGCATACTGACGTTAGCAAGTTAACGTCGTTCCCCTGACATCTCTGTTAGAATTACTTTTCTTCAATACGTCGAGCCGAGCTGAAAGTCCTCAGCTTGAACATGGTGAATTTAGAGTCAGCCTCCAGGCTCCCGCTTTGCGTGGCAGGCATGCTAAAGCGTGAACTCTAAATATCAGAAGCGGACTGACTACTAGAAGCGATTATGAATCGATGTGGTTAGCGTGCGTGAAATCTTGAGAGTTTGGGTCGAGACTGCCTTCGTATGAAAAAGTTCCCGGCTGAATTTCCCAAAGGCGACCATCAGAATTGCCAGACGCTGACCGACCTGGTGCTGGAACACCTCCCTCGCGACGGCTCACACGGGCGCGCCCGCCGTTTTGCTAAGGGGGCGGAAGTGTGGCGACCGGACGACCGCGCGGACAGCATCTTCTTTCTGCTCGATGGCCAAGTGGCGGTGATAGTCGGTGACGTGGAGGGCAAAGAAGTTGTCTTGCGCGTGGTCGAGGCGGGCGAGCCGTTCGGGGAGTTGTGTTTCTGCGGCGGCCCGTCCGAGGAGCGACAAACTACGGTGCGAACTGTCAAAGCAAGCGAGGCTGTCGAGATTAAGCTGGGCATATTCATGAACTACTTACAGGAACACCGCGACGTGCTGGCGGCTTTCGTCTTCACGTTCTGCATCCGGCTTGCTGACGCCGAGCGCCGCATCGAGGTGCTCGCGCACCGCGGCGCGACAGAGCGACTGGGCCGGCTGTTGCTGCATCTGGCGAACTCGCGCGGAACGGCGAACGCGGGCCGAACGGGTGAGGTCGTGCTGTCAGTGAGCCATGACGAATTGGCACAGATGGCGGCGATGAGTCGCCCGCACATCACTGTCACGATGGGCAAACTGCGCCAGCACGAGTTGGTACGTTACGAGCGTCACCTCCCGCTCGTGGTTGACGTGCTTGCGCTCACGGATTTCTTGAACAGTCCGCACGCGAACACTCTATTGAGTAAAGGAGAAAAGAAATGATGCGTCTCGATTTGAGTCTGGTCGAGGTGTTCTGCTGCGTGTACGAGGAGGGTAACATCTCGAAAGCGGCTGTGAAGCTGCGCGTCTCGCAGCCCACCGTAAGCGGACACATCAAGAATTTAGAAACTTACATTGGCACGAAGCTGTTCGACCGACTGCCGCGGCGCCTCGCGCCGACCAGGGCCGCCCAGCTGCTGTACCGGCGCGGCCACGCCATCCTCAAGGAGAAGGAAGCGGCCATGCAGGATTTGGAACGATTCCTCCACCGTATCGAGGGCCGTCTCGTCATCGCCGGCAGCAACATCCCCGGCGAATATATCCTGCCTCAGATGGTTGCCGATTTTTACACGCAGTTTCCCGCTGTAAAGATAGAATTGCGAATTTCCGATCCTAAAGTAGTGTGTAACGAGGTCTTGAGCGGTGAAGCCGAGCTTGGATTTTCCTGCTCGAAGATTGATACGATCGGGCTCGAGTTCCGACCCTTCGCCTCGGGCGGGCTGGCGCTGGTTGTTCCAAACAATGGAGAGTGGAAGAGAGCCCGGAGTGTCACGCCCGAACGTCTAGCGGCCGAGCCGTTCCTCGCCCGCGAACTGGGGTCCGGCATGAGGACGGCAGTCGAAGAGAAGCTTGGGCGCACACTCGACGAGTTCAACGTAGTTGCTACTTTCGGCTCCAACGGCGCCGTCAAGGAAGCGCTCAAGGCCGGGATGGGGGTGGCCGTGGTTTCCCTGTTGTCGGTCAAAGATGAACTCGCCAGCGGCGAAATGAAGACAGTGGAGATTGAAGGCATCGAGATTAGTCTGTCGGACTTCTACACCGTCACTAACAAGAAGTTAACACTCTCACCAGTCGCAGAAACATTTCTCGCTTGCGCGCTCGAACCTCCTCGAGATGTCGGGATAGAACTATCCGCATAGATTTCGTCCGCCAATCTATTTCTTTTCTGTGGCAGAACGGCTTCTACCCTGTGTCAAAGATTCGCGATGGTTTATGGCCTTGTCCATCGGAAATAAGTATTAGACCTCGAATTGCCGCCCGGATAGACTCCCCGCACATCACTGAATCCGTTAGCTGGAAAAAAAGCGCCTCTTGGGAGGGATAAACTCAGGACTTCGGATTATAGAGTGTAGCGACCCCTCTTATCCCCCTCGTGGTTTTGTTAATTAATTTCGTCGGAAGAAGTGTGCGGGTCCGCTTCAGGTATCTGAAGATTGGTGTTCTCCATCTCCGCCGGCCGGAAAGAAAGAAAGGGACTAACTGAGATGATAAAGAAAACTACAAAAACCTTGAAGTCAAATTTCCTGCGAGCGACGCCGGTGCTAGTCACGGCAATCCTTGTACAAATCACCATTTCTGTCATGAGCATTGGGGCGTTCGCCAAAACGGACAACCCAAAAGCGCAAAAAAATCGCGCCGGTGCGGTCTTCGCAATGACCAATGAAACCGCCGGCAATCAAATAGTCGTCTACAGCCGTGCAAGCGACGGCACGTTGACGAGGCTCAACAACCGGGAACGCACGCGCGGCCTTGGCATCGGGGTTGATACGGATACGCAGGGACCGTTGCGACTCAGTCCAGACAATCGTTTCCTCTATGCGGTCAATCCCGGCAGCGACAATATCACCGTGTTTGAAGTAAATGGAACTCGCCTCAGATTTCTTCAGATCATAGACGCCGGCGACCAGCCGTTGAGTCTGACCATTTTCGGTGATCTACTCTATTCCCTTGACGGCTCGGTCGCCGGCAACGGAATACGCGGTTTTAGACGCAGCGCTGACGGAACTTTAACGGAATTACCTGATTCGTTCAGGATGCTGAGTTCACCGATCGCGGTACCCGGTGAAATCAGGTTCAGTCCGGACGGCGGTACTATTCTTGTCACGCATAAAACGACAAATGTTTTGTTGACGCCGCAGAACGCCATCGACGCCTTCGCGATTGGACACGACGGGTACGCGAGCGCCACGCCAATCAGAAATGCTTCGTTCGGACTTCGTCCGTTCAGTTTGAACTTCCGCGACAGCGACAGCAAATTAGTGGTAGTCGAATCTTTTAATGCCGCTCCGAATCTTTCTGCCACGTCGTCGTACCAGTTTAATCTCGACGGTACAATTACGGTCATCAGCGGGTCGGTTCCGAACATGCAGACGGACGTTTGTTGGGTGATAGTCACAAACGACGGGCGCTTCGTCTATACCTCGAACTTTGGCAGCGGAACGATTTCCAGCTACAGCCTCGATGCCGCCGGAACGCTCACGTTAATCAACGGCGCGGCCGCGTCCTTTGGAAATACGACCCAACCCGTGGATATAGATCTTAGCGCTGATGGACGCTACCTTTACCAGCTTCTCAGAGGAGCCGGCGCAGTAGCCGCCCTGCGGGTAGAGGACAATGGAAGCCTAACACTTTTGAAGACGATCACCGGCGGCCTCCCGGTTAACGACGGAGCTTCCGGTCTCGCTGCTTACTAAATCGATCTTGTGAGAATGGAACTATCCATAAAACAGTTCGCCACGAAACCACACGAACAGACACTAACGACTGGGGTGATTAGTGTGAAGTTGGTGGACGTGTTTCGAACGTGCCAGTCTTTACAAGTTCGGTTTAGACAGGACAAGTATTGCAGCTCGGTCATTTTACGGCGTGCAGAAAGTTGATCTGTGCGGTGCATCGGAAACGATCAAAGAGCAGAGAGTAAAGGGAGTGAAGAGATGATTAACAAAACAAGAGGCTACGGAATGTCAGCGTTACTGCTGGTGTTGGCTCATCCGTTTGGAGTTGAACGCCGGCGACGGAGTTCCGTCCGGTGCCGTAGGCCTCGCCGCCTTCTGAACTTAGGCGTGGCGGCGGGATAGAGAGGAGATGTTTGTGGGGGCATTCAGCCTCCCGTGAGATCACAAAAGAAGTTGATTGCCCGCATTGGGCGACCACCCAAGAAAATAAGGAGGAGTGAGAAATGAGAAGCACGATACTGGCGCTCAATTTAGCGATGATTATGTTCGGCGGGTACGCGACGAGTCAGGAAACGCGCATGGCCGACACGATGATGAAACCCGACCGGGCGATGGTGGAGCGGATCATCTCCGGCTGGAAGGCGATGCCCCAGGAAGTGGCGCGCACGGTCATCGCCAAATACGGCTTGCCTCAAGAGGCGACGGCGATGCGGCTCGTCTGGCACAACAACGGGCCGTGGAAGCGGACGGAATTGGTCAATGAAGAGATACCGCACAATTTCCCGAAGCCGCACCCCGACATGCTCAAGCAGACGATCAGCTATCAAGTCCCGCCCGACAAGTTCGACGAGCTGGCCGAGTACGACGGGAGCGTGATCGTCGAGCGCACGAAGGGCGAGATAGCGGCGCGTTGCGACAAGGAAGGGGCGAACTTTCTGGCGCTGAACCTTGCCAACGACATCGTGACGGGGAAGAAGAGCGCCAAGGAAGCGCGCAAGTTCTACGCCGAAGCGATCCGCGAGATGAAGCACCTGGAATACTTGCAGGGCTTCCTCTTCCAAGCCTCCCGCGCGCAACAGGGCGACCCGGATCAGGAGGTCATGACCGGCGGTCGCGCCGAGAAGCCGTAAGCAGATTGCCGCATTCGATTGATCGGCAGCGTCCGCTACGGACAATACGCGCCCCGGAATCGTTCGACACGCGCCTCGCGAGGAGGAGATGGAATGAACCGCAGTGGTTGGCTGAAAACTTTCGGCGCGGGCTTGTTGGCCGGACTCGTTGCCGCCGTTCTGATGACGCTGGCGCTCTTACTGCTGCGTTATCTCTTCGGCTTGGCGACCCCATCAGAACTGGTTGGAGATCGTATTGCGCCGCTTTTGGGCGTGGACAGATTTCTCGAACTGCTTGAACGCTTCGGCGGCTACAACCAACTCAAACAAATCGGTGTCATGTCGGTGATCGGCGGACAACTCGTCGTCGGAGCCATCGGTGGTTTGCTGTATGGCTTCATCGTCGAGCGTTCGCGAACGATACAACCGAAGGCTGCCGGTAATCAAGGCCGATTGTTCGCTGTGATCTTTGTTGGCTTGCTCTGGATCGTCTCGTTGATTCTGCTCTGGCCGGTGCTGGGAACGAGCTACGTCGGACTGCCACCAGCAAAGGGAACCCTCGCTAACTCCTTCGGCTTGCTCATTGCTTACGCTCTCTATGGCCTGTCTTTGGTGTTGCTATATCCCACCGCTCTTAGTCGCGAAGCAAGTGATGGGAAGGTGAGTGAGCGAGAACCGATAGGACGCCGTGCCGTTCTAATGACAGGTGTGGGAGCCGTCTTTGGTGTTGCAGTGGGCGGAATCCTGCACCGGCTCTACAAACTCGCCTCCTTCAGCTACGACGGGACGCGATACAAGGGGGCGGACGTCCAAGCTATCACGCCTAACGACCGCTTCTACGTGGTGACGAAGAACGTAATCGATCCGGATGTGGCGCGTTCCGTCTGGCGACTCGACATCACCGGCCTCGTCGAACGACCACGAACTTACAGCTTCGAAGATCTGGCGGCGCTGGCCGCGGCGATGCAGGAGACGACGCTCAGGTGCATTAGCAATCAAGTCGGTGATGGCTTGATGAGCAACGCAAGCTGGAAGGGCGTGCCGATGTCAACCGTGATTGAAGCCGCCGGACCTAAACAGGGCGTAGTTGAAGTGCGCTTGCACGGCGTTGATAACTACACGGACACGTTCTCCATTGAGAAGGCGCTGGAGCCAACGACGCTCATCGCTTACCAGATGAACGGCGAAATGATTCCACAGCGACACGGCTTTCCCGTGCGTGTGATTGTGCCGGGCCTTTTCGGCGAGAAGAACGTTAAGTGGGTAACGCGGATTGAACTCGTTGACCACGATGCGAAAGGTTTTTACGAGCAACAGGGCTGGGGTCCGAACTTCGTAGTGCCGACCACTGCTCGCTTCGATGTACCAGATGATAAGCAGAAGATCAAACTGGCGAAGGCGAGCCCTGGCATTCCTCTTAGAGGTGTCGCGCACGCGGGCAATCGCGGCGTCTCGCGCGTGGAAGTCACTCTTGATGATGGCAAGAGTTGGAATGAAACGAAGCTTGATCACGCGCAATCGCCTTTGGCGTGGGTCTTATGGAATTACGATTGGCGACCCACCCAAGCGGGCGAATATAAGTTGGCAGTTCGCGCCATCGACGGCAAAGGCGAGTTGCAAACGGAGAAAGAGCGAGGCACTGCGCCCGAAGGCGCAACCGGCTATCACAAGATCACGACGCTGATTGAGGCTTGAGAGCCGGACGGCGATTACTGCCGAGTGGGGATTGGTTTAAAGGGGCGACAAAAATGTCTTTGCTACTCGAACGTTGGGGAGAACACGCGTGAGCGAGCAAACGGTACGTGTCGAGCCGATGGGCCAGCTTGCCCACGATGACGTTGACAGTTTATTCGAGCGTTTCCACTGGCTCTACGCCTTCTGCCGTGAACATTTGTTCCGCGACGACACCGAACAAATTGCCGTTAATCTTTGGCCTGACGCGCCGCCGCCGTTGCAAACTCACCTGCTGGAGATCGGCTGCGGGCCTGGTTTCTACTCTCGTCAATTAGCGGCGCGTTTCTCGCACCTGCGCGTGACCGGTGTTGATCGCGCCCCGGCGCAACTCAGCCGCGCTCGGAAGCGCGCCACAGACCAGAGACTGAACAACTGTTATTTCGAGCGGGCGGACGTACTCTCGTTGACGTGGCCCAATGCTGCGTTTCACGCGGTCATTGCTTCACGGCTGTTGACGATTCTTCCCGAACGCGAGCAAGCGCTCGCAGAGATGTATCGCGTGCTGCACGACGGCGGGCGGTGCTTCATCGCGGAGCCACGGTCGCTGTGGCGTGCGGCAATACCCCTCCATGTAATGTGGCTCGTGGCGCGACTCATTGGTTTTTGCCGGGAGAGTCCCGGTTCTTACCGTGAGCCACGCCGCGTCGTGATTATGTCAAACGGCGAGTTCGGCGCGCTCATTGCGTCGCAGCCCTGGCGCAGAGTGCGTCATTGGCATGACGCCTGGTATCAGTATGCGATTTGTGAAAAGGACTTCGACACCCCGGAACACGCAACTTAGTTTGACAAGATAGGCGCCGCTCAAGAGCGCTATGAGGAGATTGAAACATGTTTCGTCAACCTACGGCCACTCGCTTTGTCTTTTCTCTCAGGCTTTTCCTGACGCTCGGCGCGGTAGCCTTAGCTCTGTCCGCTGTTGCTTACATTCGCTATGGAGTAATTGCACAAGACCGGACTCCACGGGCGACTCCGGACGGCCCCGACACCAGGGAACAACCGATTCCCCACGAGACCGGCAACGCCGCGGCGGGCCGGGATGTTTTCCGTTTCGAGACCTTCGGTAATGAAGGTTTCTGGACGGATGCGGTGCGCTTGCCGAAGGGCGTCAAGAAGGCGAAGCTGACGCCGGTCCAAGCCTTGAAGGCGGGTCTCCATGTGGACGTTGAGGCGTTGGATTCCGCGACGCAACAAGCCGTGGCCGCGGAACTGAAGACCGATCTGTCGCCGAAAAGCGCGCCGCTGCTCAATGATCCAAAGACGACCATGAAGCTGCTCGAAGCCAACGCGGTTATCGGGATGGTGGCCAAAGACTCTGACGGCGACGGTGTGATCAATCTCGCCAAGGGCGATAAGGTTGGGGCGAGTTGCGCGCTCTGTCACACCATCACCGATCAGTCGGTGTTTAACCTGCCCAACGGCGGTTCGATCGGGCGTCGTTTGGATGGCCGCGCGACCCACACGATCAACATCGGCGCGATCTTTGCCATGGCCGACAACTCGCGCGCCCTCTATCCCGTGCTTCAACTCTCACTCAAGGCCAACGGCGACAAGACTATCGGACGCGCGCCCAAAGGGCTAACGGAGAAATCGAGCGAGAAAGAAGTTGATGCGTATCTCAGCAATCCTTCTTTCTATCCAGTAGGGATGTTTGACGATAGCTTCGACGGCAACGGCGACCCGATGCACAACACGCCGCTCTTCCGTCAGGATCTTGCCTTTCCGTTTGGCAGCGAAGGCGCAATCGCCAAGTTAGATAACTTCAGCAATCTGGTCTACACCGGACTCTTCGACCAAACGACTCTGACCACTCCCGGCGGGCGAGCGTTTCTTCACAAACTCGGCGGCGCGGCCGGAGATGAAATCGCTGACGACTATGTCAAGATCTTGAAAGACACTGGGGTCAAAGGCTATCCATTTGTCAAAGCAACTGCGCATCCGATGCCGGGCAGCGAAGAAGCTCCGCTCGGTGTGCGCGTGGACAATGTCAAGCTGCTGGATATGAGCGCGTACCTGGATAGCCTGCCCGCGCCTGCGGGCGTAGACGGTAACGGGGACGCGATCGGCCGCGGACGTCAGTTGTTCCGCACTGTCGGTTGCACCGCTTGTCATAACGTCGACCAAAGCAAGTTCGTGCCGCCGTTCATCGTCCCGATGAAAACAATTTTTCCAGGTGATAACCCGGTGGTGCTCGCGCAGCGCATGCCGCCGCTCAATCCAGTTCTGAACACAGCGGGCAACATCTTTGACGACAAAATGGTGATAGTGAATGCCAGTCTTCGTGGAGAGGAGCGTGGTATTGCGCTTCCTCTGCTGCTTGATCTCGCTCGCAAGCCGGTCTTCCTGCACGACAATTCCGTGCCCACTCTCGATAACCTGTTGAGCCCCTCGCGTGGCGCAACGGCTCCGCATCCGTTTTACCTTGCAGATGCTTCACATCGCGCTGACATGGTGGAGTTCCTGCGTAGCCTGGACACTAACTCTTCCAGCAAAACGATGCGGACTTCAGTGAATCCGCCAGCGAAGACCTCTGCTGTTTTCGGATGGAGCGGACTTTTTGTCCTCTTTACGGGGGTGGCTTTGCTCAAGCTCAGGAGCACCTCTAGTCAACGTGTGGCCTGAGTATGGGAAAGGTTGAGTCAGGGTGAAAGAGCAGACGTAAGGCAGGAGGACCGCCCCTTAGACTTACTCATCAAACGACGGCGCGCCGAGCCCAGATGCTGTGGAAGCGATCCTTAGGCGACAGACGCTGCGTAGCTGTGAAAAGGAAACTAAAGTTATGTTTTTAAAATCAGCCTTTATCGATTCGTCTCTCAGGCATCTTCTCGCACTCTGCGCTGGCATCGCAGTGCTGGCTGGCACTGCTTGCAATCGTGGCAAGGAAACCACAACGAGTAAGGTGCCGCACGCTGCTTCCGATGGCCCGGGTATCACTCAGAATCCGCACCCACATCAGACAGGGAACCCCACATCTGGCCGGGATGTGTTCAGGTTCGAAACCTTCGGCAATGAAGGGTTTTGGACTGATGCGGCGCGCTTGCCGAAAGGAATGATGGACGCGAAGTTTACTCCCAAACAAGCACTAGAAGCCGGGTTACAAGTTGATGTGGAAGCGATTGATCCCTCCATGCGAAAGATGATGGAAGCGGAACTGAAGACCGATATGTCTCCGCAGAGCGCGCCGACGCTCAACGATCCGAAGACGACCGTGGCGCTGGTTAACGCCAACGCGGTCGTCGGCATCGTCCCAAAGGACAGCAACGGGGATGGCAAACTGGACATCATGAACGGCGACAAGGTCGGCATCGCCTGCACAATCTGCCACACCATCACAGACAAATCTGTTTTCGACATGCCAAAGGGAGGCTCCATCGGGCGTCGCGTTGATGGACCTGCCGCGCTGACCTTGAATGTTGGCAAGTTAATGGCGATGGCAGCCAACTCGAGAGCGCTCTACCCGAATCTTCAACAAACGTTCTTAGGAGTAAGCATAGGAAGAGCCCCTTCCGGCTTAGGCCCTGATTCCACAGAAGCTGAGGTCGATGCTTACCTGAGTAACCCCGCCTTTTACCCGGTGGGCACCTTCGACGAGACTCAGGATGGAAATGGCAATCCTGTCAAGAACACACCCTTATTCCGTCAAGACCTGGCCGCGCCTTATGGAAGTGCCGGTGAATTTAGCAAGCTGGACGACATCGGGAACAGCTCCTATACGACCAACCTAGATCCGACGACGCTGCTCACGCCCGAGGGGAGGCAGTTTTTGGAGATCAAAGCGGGGCCCGCCGGAAAACAGTTGGCAAATGAGTACGCCAAGATTTTGCAGGACACGGGCGTGACCGGCTTCCCCTTCGTTAAAGCGCAGATGACCGGCAAGGTTGGCGACCCGGCGAGCATCGTTGGTCGGCGAGTTGATAATCAGAAACTGCTCGACATGAATGCTTACCTGGATCAGTTACCGGCGCCGGCGGGAGCAAAAGTGAACGCCGAGATGGCTGCCCGCGGACGTGAAGTCTTCCGCGCCAACTGTACGCAGTGCCACAACGTCGATCAGAGCAAGTTTGTACCGCCCATGCTAGTTGAGATGAAAACCATATGGCCGGGGTACACGCCCATTCCTGTCGGCAAGCGTGGCGATTCCAAACTGAGCACGATCCAGAACTCAGCGGGCATTTTCGACGACAAGATGATCGTGGTCGATGCCAGCGACCGTGGCGAGAAGCGCGGCAATGCCATGCCTTTGTTGCTTGATTTGGCTCGGACGAACATCTTTCTGCACGACGGTTCGGTGTCGAGCTTAGACAACCTGCTCGATCCAATGCGTGGCGATAATGCTCCGCATCCGTTTTATCTTGCAGTTGCTTCACAGCGCGCGGAACTGGTCGAATTCCTCCGAAGTCTGGACACCAACTCCGCGAACAGATTGACTCGGGCAACGGTGCGCCCGCAGCCAGAGAAGTATGAGTCTTGGGTCCCGTTATGGGCAGGCTTTCTCGTTCCTGCAGCCGGGATCATCTGGCTGCAGGCAAGGAAGTAGCGAGCTGGTGGATTCTCAATCGCTTTGTTCTTAACGGGGAGCATCAGTCGATTCTGGAGCGAGTTGTAATTCTTAGCGCGACTGCTGTTGTTAATGAATACAACCTAACCTGCCGTTCAGAATACGGCAGCGCAAGCATTAGAAGAGGAGGAATCTATGAAGGAAATGGCCAAGAGTGCCGGCAAGCCGGAGGCGGCGCAGTTAGTTGCAGCGGAATGTGTGGTGCTCGCAGAAACCAGGACCACTTTAACTGGGGATTGATCGGTCAGGTCGCAAAAAACGCTGCAGTTAAAGATCGCAAAGCTTTGGTGGAGGCCCATGATGAAGTTGAGCCCGAAGAGGACGAGCATCTCTATCACACCACTGGCTGGACGCGAGAACTTTGGATCGAACGGGTACCTCGTAAATTTGTGCTGGAATTCAGCGACTGGAGACAGAAATGGCAACAACTGAGGAACGCGTGAAACGCGCCGAAATGTCCGATTTGGGGCGAACGCTGGAAAACCTTGGCGAGAAGGTAATTCGTTACGGCCTGGTAATTATTCTGTTGTGGGTCGGCGCGCTGAAGTTCACCGCTTACGAGGCCGAAGGCATCCAGGGGTTGGTCGCGAACTCTCCGCTCTTCTCGTGGGGCTATAGCGTGATGAGCGTGAGGGGGTTCGCTGGACTGATCGGCGTCACCGAGATCGTCTTGGGTCTGCTGATTGCGACGCGTCCCATCGCTCCGAAGGTCTCAGCGATCGGGAGCATCGGCGCGATCATCATGTTTCTCCTGACGCTGACCTTCGTCGTCACCACGCCCGGAGTATGGCAGCCCGGTTACGGCTTCCCGTTCCCTTCGCCGATGCCGGGACAGTTTCTGGCAAAGGACATTATGCTGCTCGGAGCGGCGATCTGGACGGCGGGCGAAGCTTTGCGCGCTGCCCGTAGAGTGAAATCCCTGATTGATCTCGGTACTGTCGAAATTCTCGCCTGAGTGAATGGCCTCTAACTGCGCTCGCTGGCGAGCTTCTCAGTAACACGCAGATTCAGCAACGTGGATCGCACGTCGCCGCGGTCGGCGCAGGGTTGCTGCGGTAGCACAGACTTTAATCTCTGAAGGGTTGTCAAATAACGGACTGAAGTCGTGCTAATAAAGTTAAAGGGGTCGCAGTGTCAGAGATACCTGAGAAACATATAGGCGAAGCGGGAAGTCACAAGCAGCGCGAGTCCGAAACGGCGAGCCTGCCGGATCAGGTCGGCAACGTCGGGAGGCGCACTTCGGAGGAACTGGTCGATGACATCTGCGCCTCGCTGGGGAAATCTCACAAGAGCCTCGGCCCGCTCGAAAAGGTTTACGTCTTCTGGCTTGCCGGGATGAGTTGTGATGGCTGCACCGTCTCGGTCACTGGCGCAACCGAGCCTGCTCTTGAGGATTTGCTGACTGGCTCGATTCCTGGCGTGC
>JBPCMM010000249.1:0-17875 GCA_051002255.1 Pyrinomonadaceae bacterium | reverse complement strand
TTAGCTACTGTGCCATTGAACTCGAAGGCCCGCGGTGGCACGGGCGAGAGATCACGCACAGTGGATGTTTGCGCGATGCTTGTTAAGGACCGCGATGACATGGTTGTGAAGGCTCTTTCCTGGGCGTTACGGGAGCTGGCCAGGCGCGATCCTGAATCCGTGCGCGAGTTTTTGGCTGAGCATCGGGAGGAACTGGCGCCGCGTGTACTTCGCGAAGTAAACAACAAAGTAGTAACAGGGTTGAAAAATTCGCGCCGGGCCGGCCGTTGACCTTTTGTCTGCTGTCTGAAATCCGGAAAACCTGGGGCACCTGGAGGTAGATGTGGCTGGTTATTCAGGAACACCGCTTATTAAGAAGCTGGGGATCAAGGAAGGCTTTCGTGTTGCGTTGGTACACTCACCAAAAGGATTTCAGAAAGAGCTAGGCTCCCTACCAGTTAAAGCGAAGTTTACGCCGTGTGTAACAAACTCTCTCGATGTGATTTTGCTGTTTGTGAATTCCGAGGCGGAGTTGCGGAGAAAGTTTGTATTATTGGTGACGAATCTTGTGGCAAGCGGAATGCTGTGGGTAGCCTGGCCCAAGAAGAGTTCAGGCGTGGCCACCGATCTTTCCTTCACTAATGTTCAGCGAATGGGTTTGGATGCGGGTTTGGTTGACGTCAAAATCTGCGCAGTGAACGATGTCTGGTCGGCGCTCAAATTTGTTTACCGGTTGAAAGACCGAAGCCGGCGATAATCACCAAACCGAGAAGCACTTCAAGACATTTTCCACAGGTTCTGTGGAAAACCCTGATGCAAACGAATTGCCACTTGTTGCAAGGTGTTACAGGTGAAGACTTATAGCACTTTGCACACACGTGCGGCATGGTCGCAAGTGCTTTAGTATCAGAAACCTTTTGTTACCCAGTTTGCTCACCAAATTTGTAAGGAGAATGTATTCCTGATTTTCTGAAACGTTTCGCCGCAAAACCCTCTCCCTTATGATCCAGCTGATTCTGCTTCTTGCCGAGTCAGGTCAAGAATAAATCCTACTAATAGTGGGACCACGCCAAGGCGAGTGGAACGTGTTGCGTCAAACGGACGGCGAACGGTTTGTAGGCGAAATCAAGAAATACAATTTTGTTCGGAATTCATTAGGTGGCATAGACAACTTTTTTTGAAACCAATCAGTTGTAGTTTTGAGATCACTGGGTGTGCGATCATCTATCCTCTCGCAAGAGAGTTGTTTGCATTCGCGATCACCGAGGTGCAAGTTGTAAATCAGATCAGATTTACATTCGTGCTTCTTGGACCACCTCATTGCGAAAAAGTAGTTGCAAATATTTTGTCGATGACTATAATGCGACTCCCCCGCTGGAAGGAAGGATTGTCAGAAAGAAAAAGTTGAAGTCGGCACTTGGTTTTGGATGTGTTGGTGGGTTACTAGCTCTTATAAATATCTCTCGCACAGTCCCCGAAATAAACCTGCTACGCAACAAAGACTCCAAGGTTAATGAGCAACTTCAGTGAACTAAAGTTGCGCTGGCAATCTTAGGCGAATCGACCTGGCCCCCCGGGTTTCCTTCGCCAGGCAATGACTTCACCGCGATCCGCAGAAGACCGATGTGGACTCTCCCAGTCCACCCGCTAGTGGTGACGTGTTCTCCTTCAGCGAAACTCGCAAGCGAGTGTCCCAGTTTGTTGGTGGAGCGCTGAAATGAAAGCAGAATCAGATCGCAGTGTTCAGTCGAAAGACTGTCCCCTTTGTAATCAAGTCTTATCGTTGTCTGAGTTTGGGATTTGCCGGGCACGGAAGGACGGGCGAAACCTTTACTGCAAGAGCTGCATACGCAAGAAGGTAACCGATAGCCGGCAAGCCCTGCGGGAATACAAGTCGGCCCGTAAGCGATATGTGACTTTGCGGACTTTGGAGTCCAACGACATGTCACTGGCAGACAGCGAGTCGCCCGCTGCCGCTCAACATGTCACCAGAGTAGTCAGCAAGTTGTCACCCATAGAGCGTGTGCGCGAGGCGATTAAGAAAAATGCCCGAACTCAAAAAGAAATCGCCCAGGAGACGAAGCTCGGGAAAGATGAGATAGGTGACGCGCTGGCGAATCTCCTTTTGTGGACTCATGAAATTCGTACCGAAGTTATCAACAACACGCGGATGTATTTCATAAATGGGTCCCCGGAAGTGGGTTTTTTGCAACCTGAGGGCGGACCGAAAATTCCTAGGCGGAAGCCAGACGTACCAAGTTCGTTCAGTGCCTTGCAGGGGTTAATGCCGGGCAAGAAACCCGAAGGCGAGCCGGAGAAAATTGGCGGTTGGGTGGCCGCCTGACCTCAGAGAATCGAGCTGGTATTAGTCCTTGAAAGCGTCGAGAACCTCGCGAGCGTGTTCCTCAGGTTTGACCTTCTCGAAAATCTTCTTAATCTTGCCCTTCTCATCGATGAGAAAAGTGGTTCGCTTGACGCCCATGTAGGTTCGGCCCATAAAGTTCTTCTCGCCGTAAGTGCCGTACGCGTCTGCAACCGCGTGGTCCGCGTCAGCCAATAACGTGAAGGGCAACTTATACTTGGCAGTAAACTTCTTGTGAGACGCCTCATTATCGGGAGATACGCCCAGGATCTGGATGCCGCGCTTCTTAAACTGGGCAAATGCATCTCGGAAGGAACAAGCTTCTTTCGTGCAGCCGGGAGTGTCATCCTTCGGATAAAAATATAAGACTAGTTTTTGGCCGCGAAGGTCCTTGAGACTTACCGCCTGTCCATCAGCGTCGGTTGTCGTAAATGGAGGAGCTACGGTCCCTTCTTTAGGCATAAATCCTCTCAGTTTCGGTTGGATTAATGAATGGAGTCAGGCATTTTAGAGTGGAGTTTGTGAGCAGGCAAGAATTGCCGGAGGTGCCAAAATGAAGAAGATCGCCAAAAACAAGCACTGGATGGTGAAGCAGGAACCAGAAACTTACTCCTGGGATAATTTCGTCGACGACGGAAAAACTGACTGGACCGGCGTAAGAAACTACCAGGCCCGTAATAACTTGCGCGAAATGCAGGCAGGAGACAGGGTGCTGTTCTACCACTCAGGTAAATACAAAGCCGTGGTAGGCATCGCCGAGGTTGTAAAAGGGGCTTACCCGGATCCGACCGCAGACGATCCTCAATGGGTTGCCATTGATCTAAAGCCGGTCAAAGCATTTCCGAAGCCGGTGCCACTCCCTGCCATTCGATATGACAAGCGTCTGAGTGGCCTTCCTTTGATCAGACAATCGCAACTTTCGGTGATGCCGCTAACCAAGGACGAATTTGACGTTCTGGTTGCCATGGGCACCGGCAAAAACCCAAAGAAGTAACGCCACGGAAATACAGATCTCAAGAATCTAAAAGGTCGTTCCTTGAATGTCTGCGCTGTGGCAAGATTTATCAGTGCTTATCCGTGGAAATTTGTGGCTCAGTGTCGCTGAGTCGTAACTGGTATAGGAGGCCTAGCAGCATGTTCAAGCAGATTGATTACACTATGGTGATTGTCTCCGATATGGCGCGTTCGGTTGAGTTTTATCGAGACAAACTCGGAATTCCACTAAAGTTTGAGTCACCAGACTGGACCGAATTTCTCACGGGAACGACGACCCTGGCTTTGCACGGCGGTGGCATTCCCCGACAGGCCAAAGCCGGCTCAGCTGACAAGGACGCTGGAACTTGCTCAATCGGGTTCAATGTTGAGGACGTTGAGAAGACCTACGAAGAGTTAAAGGCCAAGAGCATTAACTTTGTAATGCCGCCAACGCAGAGAGAAGGTGAAGGAATAAAGCTCGCCGTTTGCATTGATCCTGATGGCCTACCGGTTTCCTTTGCTCAGCTGATTTCCTGAAAAGGATTTTGCCGCGGATTCACGCGGATGAACGCGGATACAAAAAGAACAAGCAAGCATTGGACTAATGGCTTTTTCAGATCCGCGTTTTATCCGCGCAGATTCGCGGCTAAATGTCTGAGTTCGTTTGCTAACTGAACAACCTTGGTTCGCTGGAAACGGGCGAGGCCGGTTCGGGAATGGCGGAATCGGCTAGCCGGGGATACTTTTCGAACAAAGGAAGCGGAGCCGGAACTCGCCGTTCCTCGAGTGTTGATTTAATTTCCAGTGCATTCACCACAGCTTTTCCCAGGAAGTGATTGTTCGTGATTACGTAAGTCTCCTTGGAGTGCTTAGCAACTTCTCTAACTCTCACAATCCAGGGCTCAAGCTCGTCCGGCGAGTAGAGGTAATTGTAGCGTTCGTCTCTAAAAGCTTCCTCCCTAAACCAATTCTGATAGTTCCGGCCATGCAGGCGAACATAGCTCAGCGGCGAAGTAGTCAAAGCCGAGGGTCTAATTGACTTCTTAAAAATGGGCTGGTCGATGTTGCAAATACCTACTTCTCGCGCTTCAAGCTCTTCGTAGATGGCCGGATTGTTCCAGGAAGCATGACGGACCTCGATAATCAGCGGATAATCCTTGAAACAATTGATAAGCTTTAACATGTAGGCCCGCTCCTCATCCGTGTTCTTGAACGACCAGGGAAACTGCAGTAACAAAGCGCCCAACTTACCCGCCTCGGCTAGGGGATCGATCCCTTCGCGGAAGGTTATCTCGTCATCATTGGTTGCTTTCCCGCGCTCGTGCGTAAACACACGGTGCAGCTTTGCTGTGAACCTGAAACCAGGATTGTCAGCCACGCGTCTGGCCCAGGCCCTTGCGCTCGTGGCCGCAGGAGGACGGTAAAAGCTGCTGTTAATCTCAATTGTGTCGAAGAACCTGGAAAGGTAGTTAAGCGGATCGAATTTTGCTCCGGGCTTCTGCGGATAGACAACGCCCTCCCAGTCCTTATATGACCACCCGGCGGGTCCGATGCGAATCTTATTCATGGTTTAGCCGCGGATTAACGCGGAGAACGCGAATCTGAAAGCGTGATAGGGCAAAGCCGAAACTCACTTATCCTCTTTGGTCAGGTTCTGATCCCCGTTCAGCGCGCAATCCGCGTTAAAACGCTTGAACTCTGCTCGCGATGCGAACTCCCGAGGATTGGTGGTATAAACATTAGCACTTGAGTTCCTGAATTAAATACGATCTAAGGAGTTTTTTCATGCGTCTGACCGAGATGGTTTCGTGCTCTGGTTGAGCGGCGAAGCTGAGCCCTAGCATACTCGCTCAGGTTTTGAGCGGGCTACCAAAACAGCCTTTTGACAAAAATCTGATTGTCGGTTTCGATACGGCCGACGACGCGGGTGTATACCGTCTTCGTGACGATCTGGCCATTGTTCAGACGCTGGATTTTTTTACTCCCATCGTCGACGATCCATATGTCTACGGACAAATCGCCGCCCTCAATTCGATTAACGACGTTTGGGCAATGGCCGGTACGCCGCTGACGGCGATGGCTATTACCTGTTTTCCAAAGAAAGGCGTCGATCCCGCAATTCTCGGCGAGATCATGCGCGGCGGCCTGGAGACTTTGAATAGATACGGCGTTACCTTGATCGGCGGGCACAGCGTCGACAATGAACAGATCATGTTTGGTTATTCAGTAACGGGCGTAATCGATCCGAACAAGATAGCTACCAATTCCGGTGCGCGCGCCGGCGATGTAGTCATTTTGACGAAACCGATAGGCACTGGAGTCATTTCCACCGGAATCAAATGGGGCAAGGCGAACCAGGTTGTGGCATCGAAATCCGTGGAAACGATGTTGACCCCAGGCCGGTATGCCGCAGAGGCGATGCGCGAATTTGGGGTCAAGGGCGCAACTGACGTCACTGGCTTTGCCCTGCTTGGCCACGCCTGGGAGATGGCAAAGGCCAGCAAGGTAACGATTGAGTTGGATTCAAGGGCGGTGCCTTTGCTGGAAGGCGCGCTTGAGTTAGCTGCCCAGGGAATGCTAACTAGTGGTGACAAGACAAACCGAGAATATGTCGGAAGTGACGTTGAAGTTGGCGATTCGATTGGCAAAGAAACTCGCAGTCTGCTCTTTGATCCGCAAACAGCGGGAGGGATGCTGATTTCAATTCATCCTGACCGCGCGACAGACCTGCTTGCGCGTTTGCGTGAGAACTACTCGCAAGCCCAAGTGATAGGACGCGTATTGAAGCGAGGCGCTTACTCTATCAAGGTTGATTAGAACAATGGTTTCAACAACTCAGAACCTGACAAAGACCAACACGGGAGCATTATCAGAGCTTTACCGCACGGTGCGCGCGCGGACTATGCGAATTGTCGCGCCACTGGAGATTGAGGACTACGTAATCCAGACCGCCGAATTCATGAGTCCACCGCGGTGGCACGTAGGCCATACATCCTGGTTCTTTGAGACTTTGCTTCAGAGTTATCTCCCAGGCTACCAGCCATACTCTGAAGACTTCCTTTTCTATTTCAACTCCTATTACGAAGGCTTCGGCGCGCGCATCGAGCGAGCAAAACGTGGGACGAAATCACGACCGACCGTGCAGGCAACGCTCACATATCGACGGCGAATTGATGACCTGATGATTGGGTTCCTGGAGAAGCTCGCCGATCACCCGCAGGCTGACAAAGTGCGCTCCCTCGTAAGACTGGGACTGGAGCACGAGATGCAACATCAGGAGCTTTTGGTTTATGACATTAAGCACTTGCTCTGCGACTTGTATCAGCCTGAGATGAAACCGGCGCCGGCTGCGTCTCAGCCTGTTAGGGGGATGGCGGAAATAGAAGGCGGACTGTTCCTGCTTGGTTATGGACCCGAGATCAGTGGGAGGGTAAGCGAGGACTCAACGGCGGCAGGCCAGAGGCCGGCGGTCCCAGCGTTCGCGTTTGATAACGAGAAGCCTGCGCACCAGGTCTATCTGGCAGACTACGCCCTCGAGCGTGCCTTGGTTAGCAACAGCGACTTCCTTGGGTTTATGAAAAGCGGTGGTTATCGGGATTTTCGCTGGTGGTTCTCAGAAGGCTGGGATGCCGTGACTAAGGAGCATTGGCAAGCGCCGCTCTACTGGGAAATTCACGATGGGCAGTGGATGATTCGGGACTCCCACGGCTTGCAGCCGGTTGAGAGCAAGGCAGATGAGCCCGTTTCTCACGTCAGTTACTATGAGGCTTCCGCTTACGCCAAGTGGGCCGGGAAGCGTTTGCCAACCGAAGCCGAATGGGAGAAAGCCGCCTGCTTTGATCCTACAACTGGAGATAGAAGAACTTTCCCATGGGGTAACGATCTAGCGGATCAATCCAAAGCGAATCTTTTGGAAAATGAGCTCTGGGGCACCGCGCCGATAGGTGCTTTCCCGGGCGGCCAAACCCCGTACGGTTGTCAGCAAATGATAGGCGACGTGTGGGAGTGGACGAGTTCGGATTACGTTCCTTATCCCGGGTTCAAATCGGAATTCGACGAATACAATGACAAATGGTTTGTTAATCAGAAGGTACTGCGCGGTGGCTCATACGCAACGCCGCAACTGCATATCCGATCGACCTATCGCAACTTCTTTCATGCTCCTGAGCGATGGATGATTTCTGGTTTTCGCTGTGCTAAAGATATCTGAGCCATGCGATCTTCCTCCTGGCCTTACAAAAGCTCGAGAGTTAGTTGAACAGTTTAGTTCCACGATGCTCAACGATGTAGAGATACGAGTGCTCGGCTCTCTGGTAGAAAAGCAGCTAACCACGCCGGAGTACTACCCCTTGACCCTCCACGCGCTGACCGTTGCCTGTAATCAGAAGAACAACCGCAATCCAATAACCGCTTACGACGAAAACACTGTCGCCCACGCCTTGGAGACTCTCCGTGAGAAGAGTCTCAGTTATGTTTTTCATGGCAGCAACAGCCGAGTGCCGAAATATAAGCACGTCATGACGGAAGTGATGCACCTGAGCCCGCCAGAGCTGGCGGTGATGGGGGCTCTAATGCTACGCGGTCCGCAAACGATGGGTGAACTGCGCGGCAACGCTTCGAGGTTTCATGAGTTTTCCGAGTTGGAGGAAGTGGAAACCACACTTAATGAACTAATCTCAAAAGAGCCCGAAGCTATGGTTGCGCGGCTGCCGCGTCAGCCCGGGCAGAAGGATGCACGGTTCGTTCATCTTCTCTCCGGGCCCCCAAGCTCGGAATTTTTCACAGAAATGGAAACCCATCCGAAGGCGAGTCAGCCTAGGCGTGGTGAATCGAACAGAGTTGAGAACCTTGAACAAGAAATCGAGGGTTTGAAAGGAGAGTTTCGAATCCTGCAAAAACAGTTTGAGGATTTCAAGAAGCAGTTTGAATAACGACCGCCCCCCATGATTCACAAACTACATTTTCCCCAGCTCCCTCTCTCGCAATTCGTCGAGAACATGTGGCTCGTCCAGAACTTCGAGGCAGGCTACACACGCGAAAAGATCCTTCCCGATGGCGCTATTGAACTGATTATCGATTTAGACACGCAGCCAAAGAGTATTTTTGAAGACGAAGCTTCAGCAGGGTTCCGCACTGTTAAGAAGGCCTGGATCTGCGGGGAAAGGACTCGATACATTGTCATCGGGGCAGAAATGAACCAATCAATGGTCGGCGTTCGCTTTCGCCCGGGCGGCGCCTATCCATTCTTCCGTTTCCCAATTTCGGAACTAAGCGAATCCGTAACTGAGTTGGACCTGATCTGGGGAAGACTGGTTGACGAGATTAGGAATGAACTGCGGGAGATTGAGTCACCAGACGACAGATTGCTGCGGCTGGAGTCGTTTCTACTGCGACAGGTTCAGCGCTCCCTTGAGCCAAACCAGCTGATTACGTTTGCAGTGAATCAATTGCAGCACTCGCCGCAGTTCCTTGCCATCCGCGATTTGGCGAGCATGATTGGCATCACGCAGAAACACCTGATCTCGCAGTTCGAAAAGGTTGTCGGATTGCGGCCGAAGAGTTTCGCTCGCGTCTGCAAGTTCCAGAAAGCGGTAAACCTGATAGAACAACAAAACCAAATCGAATGGTCAGCGATCGCCTTGGACTGTGGCTATTACGATCAGGCCCACTTCATCAAAGAGTTTCATGCGTTCTCTGGACTTAATCCTTCCGCTTACCTCACGCAACGTGGCGACTACGTCAACTTCATCCCTATCGCTTAGCCAGACAACCTGCCAAGGTTAATTTTTTACAATACATATCTGTTGCCCTCGGTAAGACTGTAGCCTGCCGAAGAAGAATTGGCCGCGGTTTTTCGCGGATAACGCGGATCTGAAGAGGAGTGATCATGGACTTTTCAACTATCAACTACTTTGCGGTGTTGGCGGCGGCCCTGTCGACTTTTGTTCTGGGAGGCCTCTGGTATTCACCGCTGCTTTTTGGAAAAGCATGGATGCGAGCAAATGGCTTCTCAGACGCGGATCTGCAGACTCTTAGTAAAGCGCGTATGTTTGGTTGGTCGTTTCTCTTTTCGTTGGTAATGTCGGTCAACCTGGCTATGTTTCTCTCAGGCCCCACGACTAATATTATCTGGGGCATGGCCGCAGGCGGCTTAGCGGGACTCGGTTGGGTGGCGATGGCGATCGCCATCGTGGGCGTCTTTGAGAACAGGTCCTGGAGTTACATTGCCATCAACGGCGGTTACATGACCGTTGCCTTTGTAATCATGGGTGCGATAATCGGCGCCTGGCGGTAATCCGCAGATTACACAGATTGCGGAGCTAAGACCGAGTTGGGGTAAGCGCACTGATGGCAGTTCAGCCGCGTGGATGATGTCACTCCACTACGGAACCGCGAGCGATAGCGACCGGATCCTAGCACTCAAGTCAGCCTGTAGGTCTTTTTGCCATGTTGAATCTAGGATCCGGTCGCTATCGCTCGCGGTTCTGTATCGATGTCATTACAAAACTGCATCGGCCGATTTCGAAACTGCATCAGTCCGAGGGAGCAACTCACTGCGGTCATCTATTCTTGACCTGTACAATCTGCGTAATCTGCGGACAGAAAAGGAGTGACTTCAATGAAAAGCATTCTTAAATCAGATCATCCGGTTACCAATGAAGCGGCCAAGGCGGTTACAGGGAAGACACTAGATCAATGGTTCGCCGTACTGGATAAGATGGATGGATTGAAGCAGGGACGCCGCGCGATCAATAACCATCTCTACGAACAGAAGGTTGATCCCTGGTGGTGTGCGACAATTGCCGTTGAATATGAAAAGCACCACGACGTGCGCAAGAAAGATGGACTGTTCGAAGGCTACTTTGTGTGCGCCACCAAGACGATTGCCGCCCCACCCAATGAAGTATTCGCATCCTGGTCGAGCGGATCCGAGCTTGGCAAGTGGTTCGGAGTTGCGACCAAGGCTGAAGTGAAAGATGGTGGCGCTTTTGAAAATAAAGACGGCGACCGCGGCAAGTTCCTGCGTGTGCGCGAGAACAAAGACATCCGCATGACTTTCGAAAATAAAGGTCTCTCCGCCCCCACACAAGTGGACGTGCAGTTTCAGGATAAGGGGAAAGGCAAAACGGGCCTGCTGGTGAATCACACCAGAATTCAAACGCGGGCCGAAGCTGATGGGCTGCGTGCTGCCTGGGCCGAGGCGCTCGAGCAACTCAAGGCAGTTTGCGAAGGGTAGTGTGGAATGCGGGGGCAAGCGAAGCGCGACACCGCTTTGGATTCGCTGTAAGAGGCGATAACCCCCGAATCCAAAGCGCCGTCGCCGCTTCGCTTTGCCAGCGCACTCCAAATGTATAATTCCAGCCCTAGGCCAGCGTTTCATGTGTGCAATTTTCGGCCCTTCGCGCTATAATCCCGCTTCCATGAATTTCGAAATATTTCACCCAGCTGTCGCACGCTGGTTTCAGAAGACTTTTCCCTCAGCCACGGTCCCCCAGGAACTCGCCTGGCCGGCAATCAAAGCGCACCGCAACACTCTTATTGCAGCACCCACCGGTTCAGGTAAGACACTCGCCGCATTTCTCGCGGCTATTGACGATCTGGTTCGGCTAGGCATCGAGGGAAATCTTGACGATACGACTCACGTCGTTTACGTCTCACCCTTAAAAGCTCTGAGTAATGATGTTCAGCGAAACCTGCAGATTCCGCTCGAGGGAATTCAGCAGGAACTGCGAGCGATCGGTCTGCCGGAGATCAGTATTCGCACCTTAGTGCGCACTGGCGATACGCCTGCCGCCGAACGCACAGCGATGACCAAGCGCCCGCCGCATATCGTTGTAACCACACCTGAGTCGCTTTACATTTTGCTGACCAGCGATGGTGGGCGCAGAATGTTGCAAACCACTCGCACACTGATTCTTGATGAAATTCACGCCGTGGTCGGAGACAAGCGCGGCTCGCATCTGGCTCTCTCAGTGGAACGCCTTGAGGAATTGATTAGCCAACGTCCGCAAAACGAAGTCCGAAATCCGAACTCCGAAATTCGAAATTCCCGACTCATTCGCATAGGTTTGTCGGCCACGCAGCGGCCCATTGAAGAGGTTGCGCGCTTTCTCGTGGGCTCGGCTGAAATCGATTCTGACGGTCGGCCGAACTGCACCATCATTGATACCGGTCACAGGCGCAAGCTGGACCTGGCCATTGAGGTCCCGGAGTCGCCCCTGCAGGCGGTGATGTCCGGCGACGTCTGGGATGAAGTCTATGACCGCCTGGCGCAGCTCATCAGAGAACATAAAACCACGTTGGTATTCGTAAACACACGAAGGCTTGCCGAGCGCGTGGCGCGTCATCTGGGCGAGCGCATTGGCGATGAGAACATTGCGGCCCATCATGGCAGCCTGGCACGCGAACAGCGCCTCGCCGCCGAGCAGAGATTGAAAGCCGGGGAGTTAAGCGCCCTGGTGGCCACCGCTTCATTGGAGCTTGGGATCGATATCGGCGACGTTAATCTGGTTTGCCAAATCGGTTCCACCCGTTCAATTGCCAGTTTCCTGCAACGCGTCGGACGGTCAAACCACACGGTTGCCGGTTTTCCCAAAGGCAGGATCTTTCCGCTCTCGCGTGATGAATTGGTGGAGTGCGCCGCCTTGATTGATGCGGTGCGTAGGGGCGAGCTGGATCGACTCTCGATTCCGGAACAACCGCTGGATATCCTGGCGCAGCAGATTGTGGCCACCGTGGCGGCGGAAGAATGGACCGAAGACGCGCTCTTCGCGATGGTGCGGCGAGCATTCCCATATCGGAATCTCGAGCGGAAAGATTTCGACGCCATCGTGCGCATGCTTGCCGAAGGATTTTCGACAAAGCGCGGCCGCCGTTCCACCTATTTACATCATGATGCCGTTAATCAGCGTTTGCGAGGTCGCCGCGGCGCGAGGCTGGCGGCCATCACTTCAGGGGGAGCGATTCCCGATACGGCGGATTATGCCGTAGTGCTTGAACCAAGTGGGCTCGTGATCGGTTCGGTCAATGAAGATTTCGCGATTGAGAGCTTGCAGGGCGATATCTTCCAGTTGGGAAACACTTCCTGGCGGGTACTCCGGGTCGAGCAAGGCAAAGTGCGGGTTGAAGATGCGGCGGGGCAACCGCCGTCGATTCCTTTCTGGCTGGGCGAGGCCCCTTCGCGCACACATGAACTTTCGGCGGCTGTTTCACGGCTTCGCGAGGAAATTGCCGACAGAGTAACATTTGGCACCCATGGTGACGGGCTTCCCGTTCAGATCAAAGAGAGTTTAGGTCAAGCGGGCGCTGCCAGCCGGTCCATCGAGTTGCATTTGGAAAAACAACAGGTTGAACTCGGTGAGGCAGTGGATTGGTTGGTGGACGAAGTCGGAATCTCGCGATCTGCGGCCGACCAGATGGTTGAGTATCTCGCTGCAGCCAAGGCCGCGTTGGGTGTGATGCCTACGCTCGACAACATCGTCCTCGAACGTTTCTTCGACGACAGCGGCAGCATGCAACTCGTGTTGCATTCGCCCTTTGGTAGCCGGCTGAATCGTGCCTGGGGCCTGGCCTTACGCAAGCGCTTCTGCCGCCAGTTCAATTTTGAGTTGCAGGCTGCGGCAACAGAAGATGCCATCGTTCTTTCACTTGGTCCTACCCACAGTTTTCCGCTTGATGACGTTTTCCATTACCTGAATTCGAAAACCGTTCGCGAACTGCTATGTCAGGCGTTGCTTGATGCGCCCATGTGGAACATTCGCTGGCGCTGGAATGTAACTCGTTCTCTGGCTGTGCTCCGAAGACGCGGCGGTAAGAAGATTCCCGCCCAACTGCAGCGGATGAATGCAGAGGACTTGCTGACCGCCGTCTTCCCCGATCAAGTCGCCTGCGCCGAGAATCTTACGGGGCAACGTGAGATTCCCGAGCATCCTCTGGTGAGCCAAACAGTGCGCGATTGTCTCGAAGAGGCCATGGACGTCGACAGCCTCGAAGCGCTCCTGGCGGCAATCGAACGCAACGAAAAGAATCTCTTTGCCCGCGACCTGCTGGAACCGTCGCCCCTGGCAGCGGAAATACTCAACGCCCGGCCTTACGCTTACCTTGACGACGCTCCGTTGGAGGAGCGACGCACGCGCGCTGTGTCGCAGCGACGATGGCTCGATCCCGCAACGGCAGCGGATCTCGGCAAGCTCGACCAGGCAGCAATCGATCGTGTGCGTCTGGAAGCCTGGCCGCAAGTTCAGAATCCGGACGAGCTTCACGATGCGCTGGTGGAATTGGGATTCATCACTGAAGCAGAAGGCATCCTGAGTGAGTTTGCGGTAGGCGAAGTTGCGGGCCAGCGTTTGATCTCGAAGGACATTGATGAGGCGGGCGGAACCCCTCCAGAGTGGTCAGAGTTCTTGAAAGTGTTATCGGGCGATCGTCGCGCAGCAGTGCTTGATGCCGGGACCGCTGGCATCCCGCCTGCCGCAGTTACGCCAGAGCTTTCCTTGAGTATTGAGTGCAACAGAGACATTGCAGGCGAGATGCCTGCGGTCCCAGCAGGCAAGCCGACGCTCGGAGCGATAAGGCTTTGGGTTGCGGCGGAGCGGCTGCCGCAGTTGCAAGCAGTATTTCCATCCGCAACTCTACAGCCGTTGATCATCGCACCTGCCTCTTTTGCCGAAACCACGTGGTCATTTGAGGAGGCATTGGTCGAACTGCTGCGTGGTCGTCTCGAAGGCTTAGGACCGGTGACTGCGAGGGATCTTGCTACCTCAGCAGGACTCGAGATCAGCGCCATTGACCGCGCTCTGCTGAAACTTGAGGCCGAGGGGTTTGTCCTCCGCGGACGCTTCACACCCGGAACCGAAGAAACTGAGTGGTGCGCCCGCCGACTACTCGCAAGGATTCATAGCTACACATTAAATCGCTTGCGACAGGAAATTGAGCCGGTTTCGACTGCCGATTTCATTCGTTTCCTCTTATCCTGGCAGAAGGTTGCGCCCGATCACCAGATGGAAGGCCCGCAAAGTTTGCTGGTGTTGATTGAACAACTCGAAGGCTTCGAAGCACCGGCCGCGGCGTGGGAAGGTGAGATCTTTCCCAGCCGGTTAGTTGAATACGATCCGGCCTGGCTCGACGCCTTGTGTTTGTCAGGCGAGGTGGTCTGGGCGCGGCTTACTCCCGGCGCTGCTTCGAAGAATGGCCCTGAAAAGTTGCGCTCAGGGCCCGTGCGGAGTACGCCCATCGCGCTCCTGAGGCGGAAAGACTTTTCCGTCTGGAACTCGGTATTTCCGCGCCCGGTGGTTGAGGGGATGACATTCTCAACGGTCACCCAGGAGGTCTACGATTATTTGAAAGTCCGCGGTGCTTCGTTCTTCTCTGACATTGTTGAAAGCACCAAACTTCTGCGCAGCCAGGTCGAGGAATCGCTGGCTGACCTGGTGGCCAGCGGACTGGTGGTGTCAGATAGCTTCACAGGCCTGCGGGCATTGCTTACGCCCTCACATCGCAAGACCCAAGCGGCTGCCAGAAGAAAACGCCGCGAAGCAGTTTATGAAATGTCGAGCGCCGGACGCTGGAGCATCTTGCAACGTAACTCTGGAACCCCGGGGGTCTTGTCCGTAACGATCGTGTCAGAACCGGGAGCGGTAGCGACCGGGTCTATAGGCCACCCACCTACTCCTGAAGGAACCGAAAAAGTCGCGCGTATTTTGCTCAAGCGATATGGAATCGTTTTCAAGCGTTTACTTGAACGCGAAGGTCTGACGATCCCCTGGCGAGTGTTGCTCCGTATCTATCACCGTCTGGAAGCACGCGGTGAGATTCGCGGCGGAAGGTTTGTGGCCGGAATCTCTGGTGAACAGTTTGCACTGCCGGAAGCAGTTGGAATGGTGCGCGCAATCCGCCGCGCGCCAGCCAACGACAACCTGACCTCGGTGAGCGCCGCCGATCCTCTGAACCTGGTGGGTGTCATTACTCCCGGAGCACGCATCACTGCACACACCTCCAACCGCATACTCTATCGCGACGGGGTACCAGTTGCGATGCTCGAATCCGGCGAGACGAAGTTTCTCCTTGACCTCAGCCGGACGATGGAATGGAAAGCCAAGAGTGCTCTACTGCGGAAGATAACGCCGCCCGTACTGCGAGCTTATCTGAGCCGATCGGCTTGACCATTGCGTCGGTTCTCAAAACTGGCAGAAGACGAAGAGCTCTCGGTTTCCAGGTGAGTCCTAATTTGAGTATCGGCATGGTTGTCACCACTTTGCGTGACCCATAGGTTTCCCTTTAAACTCAATCTCGTTCGCAACCAAAATATTCTCCGGAGTGCCCCTATGCCTGAGACAAATCACGTTAACGCTAAAGCCGGCGACGCCCTCCTGCTAATCGGGACGATGAAAGGTGCTTTTGTTCTTCGCTCCGATGCGAGCAGGAAAAACTGGGAAGTGGGAGGACCATATTTTCCCGGTCGGGCGATCTACGCCATGACTTATGACGCTCGTGACGGGCGCAATCGTCTCTGGGCTGCAGTGAACAGCTCCCACTGGGGTTCTTACCTGAGTACGTCGAACGATTTTGGCAAGAGTTGGACCGAGCCCGAAACATATGGTGTTAAGTTTCCTGAAGACGCGGAGAATTCGGTCAAACAGATCTGGCAGATTGTGCCGGGTAACGCAGCGGAACCAAACACACTGTACTGTGGAATCGAGCCTGCGGCTTTGTTTAGATCTGATGATGCCGGCGAGACCTGGTCACTCGTAAAAGGACTTTACGATCACCCGCATCGCCCGCAGTGGCAGCCGGGCGGCGGCGGGTTATGCCTGCATACGATTTTGCCCGATCCTACTAATAAGGCCCGCATGCACATTGCGATTTCCACCGGGGGCGTCTATCGCACCGATGACGGCGGGAAGACCTGGGAGGTTCGCAACAAGGGCGTGCGCGCTCAGTTTCTGCCGCCTGAACAATGGTATCCGGAGTTTGGGCAGTGCGTACACAAGATCGTCAGTCATCCGTCAAATCCAAAACGTCTCTTCCTGCAGAACCATTGGGGACTTTACAGGAGCGATGATGGCGGTGATTCCTGGCAAGACATCGCTAATGGTGTGCCTTCAGATTTCGGGTTCGCCCTGGAAATTGATCATCACGATCCGAACACGGCCTACATTATTCCGCTCGAATCCGATGAGTTTCGCTGCACCCCGGAAGCAAAGCTGCGCGTCTACCGTACACGCAATGCCGGCGAGTCGTGGGAACCGCTCACAAACGGCCTGCCACAGGAGAATGCATTCGAGACCGTCTTGCGTGACGGGATGGCGGGCGACGCGCTCGATCCAGCCGGACTCTATTTTGGTACGCGCAACGGCAAACTCTTCGGTACCCACGACAGGGGAGAGTCGTGGAGCGCGATCATGGAAGGACTGCCTGCAGTGGTTTGTGTTAAGACCGCCGTGGTCTAAGAGTTTTATCAAAGAGTCCAATGCAGTTCGCGAATTACACGAAACGAATACACGAGGAAGAATGATGAAACTACTCCTGGTTACTTCTTTATTGCTGGTCGTGAACCCAACCCCTCTGTTTAATCAGGAGAAACCCGCTCCGGCAGTCAAGATGGTGGAATTCCATATGGCGCTGCTAAAACGCGGCCCGCAGTGGACGGATAAGAAAGCGCCGGAGAGAGGAGAGATCCTCAAGCACCATCTCGCGTATCTTACCAGCTTGCTCGACTCGGGTAAGGCTGTTATCGGTGGGCCGCTTACTGATGAGAGTGATATCCGAGGCCTTTATATCTTGCGCGCGAAATCCGCCAGTGAGGCCCGTGAGTGGGCTGATGCTGATCCGGCGGTGAAGGCAGGACACTTCGCGATCGAGATGCATCCCTGGTGGTCGGAAGAAGTAATGAAGAAAGCAACTTCGCCTTTGAAAATGACTACCGCCTACATCGGCTTCCTTTCGCGCGGCGCAAAATGGACTCCGGAAAAAACGCCTCAAACTGAGGAATTGCAGAAGGCTCACAGGGCCAACATCCGCAAATTGGCAGAAACGAAGAAGCTGGTTGTTGCTGGTCCATTTGGCGACAACGGCCAACTGCGTGGAATCTTTGTCTTCAGGGTTGCTTCATTGGAGGAAGCGAAGGAACTAGCGGCGACTGACCCGTCCGTGCAGGCTGGGAGGTTATCAATCGACGTGCATCCCTGGCTCGTGCCGAAAGGGATACTGCCTTAGGGTCCGTAGTCAGTGGTCAGTCGTCAGTTGCAGCTTGTACTTTGTGCTTGGTGCTTTGTACTTGGATGTTGCAATTGAAGTTGCTCCGTGCGCCGAAGCGCGACTTGGGGACGAGAAATCAAAGGACAAAGTACAAAGCACTGACAACTGCATGGTCACTTTCAACATCGCCGGCTTTCTAGCCGATTTCACGAACGGACGAAGCGAGATTTCCGTGAACTCCGCGCCTACCACGGTTGGGGAGGCGCTGCATGAATTGTGGGAGCTCCACATAGGCTTGCGTGACCGCGTCGTAAATGAACAGGGTCATCTGAGAACGCATGTGAACATCTTTGTCGACGGCGA
>JBPCMM010000248.1:0-7401 GCA_051002255.1 Pyrinomonadaceae bacterium | reverse complement strand
AACTTTGTGTGGAAGGCGCGGGGCCGATGCAAACTGCTTCGTCGGCGAGTCGGACGTGAACTGCCTCTGCATCCGCTTCGGAATAAACGGCCACCGGAGAGATTCCTAAATCGCGGCATGCGCGGATCAGGCGCACCGCAATTTCACCGCGGTTGGCAATTAAGATCTTTCGAAACATTAGAAGGTTGTCAGGAGCCAGTTGTCAGCTCTGGAGCGCGGGCAGGATGTCCGCGCTCCACGCTGGCAATATCGATCTGAAGTTAACAACAACGCACGTCCGACTGACAACTGACAACACACTGAACCTACACAACGATTGAATTTCCAGGTTGGCGTGGGTCGTAGCGAACAACTATGCCGCTACCTGGCGCGTACCCTGCTGGCCGAGCCGTCTGCTCCTCGGTTAGTGTCTGCGACGACTCGTATTCAACGCCGGCGATGTTGTAGGTGTAAAAGACGTGCCTGATGTGGTCCTGATCGTCCGACTTGATATCGAGCACACTACCTTCGGTGATGCGACCGGTTTTTGAGAGGCGGGCAAAGCGCGAGGCTTCGTCTTCCTTCTTTCGTCGGAAACGATCCAGGAAAGACATTACAGGTGAGCCTTAGGGCTTGGCCGATGTGGTGGATACGGGTGTCGTGCCGGGCCCGTGCACGCCCTCCGAGGCTTTCTTGATGATACCGTCGTGAACGAATAAGTCGTCTTCAGTTCCCATGAGTTTGTCTGCCCCAGGCAAAGGAAGATCGTAGTTCGTAAAGGAAAGCGCCTCGCCAGGCAAATCGTCGGTTGCGGTATCCAGAGACGCATTGCGAATGACCGCGCCCCGCAAAGTCTGCGATTTCTGTTTTGGCAGGGCAGCCAGATCGGCGCTTGGCTTATAGGCCGACGCATCAAGACTGCTCAATGCGGCAGCGATTGATCCGTCCGGGTCGGGAAGACGATCCAGGTCTTTCAAGTCTGCGGGCAGCGTGCCATAGCGAGCGCTGTATTCAAGCAGTGCCCGATCCAGTCGGTAGCCTAAAGCGTAAGAGGCCGCCTCTAACCCGAGTTGGCGTTGGTGCAAACGTTCCGGCACAGTAACGCCAATCAGAACGGCAATCAGCACGGGAACTAGTGCCGAGGCCATGATCCCGGTCTTTGCATAGCCCAAGCCGCAGAATCGCGCCGAGGATTTCAGCATTGATCGATAGATCTTGAGGCTGCCCCAAAGAACGATAATCGTCACCGGGATAGCAATCCACTTCAGGCGCCAGGCGGCTGTTTCCCCGGCGGCCACCCAGGACCAGCGGTCCAAAGGGAGAACTGAAGAAAGCGCCAGAATAGGCGTGACACGGGGTGCGCGTTGCACCAAGGCGATGATTGTCTGGGTCAGGAACACAAGAACCATCAGCGCCCCAGTGACCGCCAGCAGCAGCGAGCGACCGTAGGAGGGAAGCTCATGTTCCGGTTTTGGCAGAGCCTCGCCTACGGAGCGAGCGCCACACTCGGCACAACCTTCACTAAGAGTACCTACAAACTTAAACCCACAGCAGGGACAGATCGTCACTTGTTTTACCTCGAACGGGAAGACCACGTTTGGATTGCCGAAAATACTATTCGGTTTCTGCTCAACCGGTTTTGTGTATCAAAGTTTGCTCGGCTCGTAGATCAGGCCCAGGCTTTGATGCAGAATTAGAAGACTGAGCTTGCTTTTCCCCAGATTCGGTCGTCAATTTGTTTAGTTCGCGCCACGTGTGATACATGCGATGGGCGAAGGTCCAATACGAGCCCACCGCTAAGACCCACAGGACTGCGGGCATTCGGTTAGCAAAAAAGTTGTTTGAGCCCGGGTGCGTGCTGAGAGCGCCAATAATGAAAAGAACAACCCGCTCCGGGCGCCGCAGGAAACCAACATCACATTTGGGAATCAGGCTTTCGGCACGCGCGCTCGCGTAGCTTACCATAATTGACCCCATTAGCCCGGCGCCTGCGAGAAAAACATTCAGCGTTGAGTGAAATTCGGTGTCTCGGGCGTAAAAGACCATCAGACCAACAAAAACAACCATGTCTGACAACCGATCGAGAGAGGAATCAAGGAACCCCCCAAACCTTGTGACCCGGCCGGAAAGCCTGGCGACCTGGCCATCCAGCATGTCAAAAAGATTGGCGATGATTAGGACGATTCCCGCCGAAAAGAACCGGCCCAGGCCGAAGAGCAGACCACAACCGACATTCAAGGAAACGCCGATAACTGTCAGAATGTTCGGATTGATATGACCGTGGGCCAGCCACCGCACCATCGCGTCGATAATACGTTGCGCGCCCCGCCCAATACCGTCCACAAACATACTTACCGGTGTCTCCTGAACGCATTATGCCCAAATCATACCTAAGTTGACAGCTGAATGGACATAAGCGGCGGATTCTACGGAGGGGCAACTGTCGTTGTCAAGATTTTTACTGCCTGGTTCGATCAGGTCCCCGGAGAGACTGGATTTCGGCCCAGGGCGGGTGTGCCCCGTGGATCCCCCTCAGGACTTGTTTTCGATCTCGTCGTGGAGCGTGGACATCCGCCTGATTTCAAAGGTGCGGGCGCCGGCGGGCGTCCTGACGACGACTTCGTCACCCTCGATTTTACCCATCAAACTTTTACCCACCGGTGAGGTTGTGGAGATGAGGCCTTGCTGCGGGTCGCTCTCTTCCGGCGTCACCAGCCGGTAAGTCACCTCTTCATCGCGTTCGGAGTCGAAAAGGATCAGCGTCGAGCCATAGGACGCTTTGTCTCGCGGCACGCGGTTGATATCAATTGAAGCAATTTCGCTAATTCGCTGGCGCAATTCAACGATGCGGGCCTTGACGATGTTTTGGCGGTCAAGGGCAGCGCGAAATTCAGCGTTCTCTCGCAAATCGCCAAACTCAAGTGCGCGCTTAATCTCCTTGGGAAGGTGCACGCGCAATTCGGACTCCAGCTCGTCAAGTTCTGACTGAAGCTTGTCTTTAATATCTCCCAACTGGAACTCGCTTTCTGCGCCCTCGCATTATGGGATTAGTTACCCGCAATAGCATTAGGTCGAAACGTGGTATTGGCCCTCGTCTAGCGCGCCGAATGAAATACCTGTGTCGCGCGCCGTTCTTATCATCTGGCCATCTGGAGGTACGGTTTTGACATTCGCCACCGCCTCAGAAATAGGAACCGTAATGACGTCACCTGCCTGAAGCGCCACCATGGTGCCGCGTTTTCCTTCAGCCAGAGCGCGGACTGAATGGGCCCCATAAGTGGTTGCCAACATTCGATCGAACGCATTCGGCCTGCCGCCCCTCTGCAAATGACCCAGCACAACACAACGAGTCTCCTTGCCGGTAAGAGCCTCCAGTTGAGTCCTGCAGTATTGCGCTATTCCACCGAGTCGAGGCGCATGTTCTCTGTCCCCACTGTCCTGAAAGATCTGTTCGTGTCCAGCCTCCACAGCTCCTTCCGCAGCTACGATGATGCTGAAATTCGATCCACCCTGATCGCGCGCCCGAACTTTATCGGCCACCGATTCCATTGAGAAAGGCAACTCCGGAATCAGGATTACATCCGCGCCCCCCGCAATACCCGAATGCAAGGCAATCCAGCCGGCGTTTCTCCCCATTACTTCCAGAATCATAACGCGGTCGTGGGATTCAGCCGTGGTGTGGAGTCGATCCAACGCTTCCGTGGCAATGTCCAGGGCCGTCACAAAACCAAACGTCAATTCGGTGCATGCCAGATCATTATCGATTGTTTTAGGAACGCCGACTACTGGCACTCCGAGGAGATCAAACTCGGCGGCAATCGTTAACGTGCCTTCACCACCCAGAACAACCAGTGCGTCAAGATTCAGCCGAGAGAGGTTATTTACCGCCTCGTTGTAAACCTCCTCCGAGGTGGTGCCCAAACCTATTGTGTGGTCTACGAATCTGCCGCGATTGCGAGTACCCAGGATGGTACCCCCGCGTGGCAGCAAACCTCGCACGTCTGACTGGGAGAGCGGGCGAGTCCTTGTTTCGCCCAATAACCCTTCAAACCCATCTTCGATACCGATGACCTTCATGCCAAACCCGGTAGCGGTTTTCACCACCGCACGAATCACGGCATTCAGACCAGGAGCGTCACCTCCACCAGTTAGGATTCCAATAGTCTTGTACATGAGGTTCCTAGCACCCCACGCGGGCTGCCCGTGTGGGGACCCCGCGTTGTAATTAATTCCTTACGCGTGGAGGTTCGTGATATTCCCCGTAAGCCGGATACTCACGTGTAATAACTTGGCCTGGTCTCGTGTTTTCGCCCAAGAGCGTGAGAGCCTCCCGCAGAACCTGACCTTGGAGCTCGCGCATTCCCGGACCGCCCATACTATTGCCAATCTTAAACCCCTTCGGATACAGCGCCCGCGGTGGCCGCATCTGCGCTGAAACTTCGGGACTTACGGTAATTAAGACGGTTGGTATTCCCTTCATCTCAATCTCTCGTTGGACCGCCACGACCGTGCGGTGGCAAACATTTGGTCAACCACCGGTCAGAATCACCGCGTCAGCGCGGGAACCCTTATCAATCTCGTTGGCAATCTCTGGGGCGGTGCCTTCGTACATCGCCTTGAGCTGCATGGTGTAGCCCATATAGCCGACGTGCTTCTTCGCAACCCCTTTAATAAACCCCTGGGCTTGCAGGTCTCGGAGCACGTCAATTGGAAATACGACGTTGATGTCCTGGTCAGCGTCGGTGTGGTCATAATGATGATGGGTAACGTGGAGCTGGGAAGAATCGACGTCTTCAGGAATGATCCGATAAGTTAGGTCTCCCAACTCGTCGGCGATGTTGAAAGGCTCTTGCTCATTGAGGTGAACCCCGCCTGCCGTGACGATAGCGATGGTGCTTCTTGCGAGTTCACCTTCAAACGGGGTGAAAGGAACACACTTTCTGGAAATTGACATGAGTAAATATTAGGAACCTGATGCTACCCACGAACAATAACCGGTGATGGCGAGTTATCCATACGCGCTGAAGTCATAAGCGCCTGCCCGAACAAAATGCCAGATGCGAATACCCGCGGACTACCCGACATCTGGCATTTCCGAGTACTTATAACTTGCGCAAAATTTCAAACAGCTCCTCATTGTCAGGCTGATCCGAAATGTCGTGGATGTCTTTGAAAGCAATCTTCCCTTCCTTGTCCACAATAAAGAGCGCGCGTTCGCTAATGCCGTCTTTGTCTCGATACGCTGCAAACTTTCGTGCCACCTCACCTTTCGGCTCGAAATCGCTTAAGAGGTCGTAGGAGAGTCCTCCCAGACTTTTAGCCCACGCTGTATTACAAGGTACGCTGTCAACTGATATGCCCAGTACCTGGGCATCGTAGCCTTTAAAGCGTTCGAGGTCGGCCTCGTACGCAGGCATCTGGCCGGTTCAGACAGGGGTCCAGGCCAGCGGGTAAAACGCTAGCACCACATTGTTCTTGCCGCGGAAATCCGAAAGCTTCACCTTCTTACCTTTCTCAAGGTTACTCGGCAGCTCGAAATCCGGGGCCGTGTCTCCAACTTCAGGCATTTAGAGTTATCCCTCCTTCTGGAATTATCATTTCGCGCTTTTTGAATTGGCTGCAGCACTAAGATAGTTGACGGCTGAGCTGATTTCAAGCGGATCGATATAAAAAGACCATCCGCAGCCCATTACTTCAAGTTGACCCTTCTTGTCTGGGTCGCGTAGCATATCCGACACGAATCTCGAACATCTGATAGAACGTCTCTGCATTCGAAAGGCAGTTGAATTTTGGAGATTGACGACGACGCCAAAGAGATTGTACGCGAGATTGGAACCGCGATAAACGAGTCCGTGGAAAATTCCTCGAAAGTCGCAGATGCGATCGAGCGTCTGCGAGACGCGGGTTACGAGATGGAATTGACGTTGCGCCTTGAGATCGGATTGCGTCCTCACGCCGGTGACGAAGCTGGGAATGAAGCGGCGCTTAATCTTACTGACGAAGACGTGCAGGTGCTCCAACGTATGAAGATCCGAATCGACCCTGAAGAAAAGATCTAGCATTCGCAATTGCTGCCTTGCTTGCCCGGGCACTATGCGCGGGGCACCGCGACCAAGTCTCATTTCGGATCTTCGGGTAGACCCTCCGTACCAGTGAGCGTGCGCTGGCGCAATGCGGCAGCGCCGATCAGCCCGCCCATACCCATCGACTCAACTGCCGTGCTCGGCACGAGCATCAGCGCGCCTTTCTCTTTCAGACCCTCGTAAAGCATGTTCATTGCGCGCAGGTGCAACGCTGTGGGATTGTCCTTATACGATTCGGATGCGGTGTCAAACATGCTTGCGATTTCCACCTCCGCCTGTGCCAGGATGATGCGGGCTTGTTTCTCGCGCGCAGCCTGAGCTTCTCGTGACATGGCATCCTGCAGCGCCGCCGGGATGATCACATCGCGCATCTCCACCGACTGAACAGTTACGCCCCAGGGATTCGAGCGCTCATCGATCAGTTTCTGTAGCTCTTCCTCGATTCGCTCGCGGCCTCGCAGCAAGTCTGTCAGGAAGGTCCTGCCAATAATGTCGCGTAGCGCGGTCTGAGCGGCCCAACTCACCGCCTGCGGATAGTCTTGGACTTCCAGCGCCGCCTTCTCCGGATCGTAGACCATCCAGAAGAGTACCGCGTCAACATTAACAGGGACGGTATCCGATGTCAGAGTCTCTTCAGCGGCGAAGCTGGTCGTAATCACGCGCTGATCAACCCAGGCCGTAACGGTATCTACGAACGGGATGATCCAAAACAGGCCCGGACCCCTGAGGCCGATATACTTTCCCAATCGCAAAACCACCGCGCTTTCCCACTGTTTAGCGACCTTGGGCGCCTGCGCCGCCAGAAATCCGAGAATGACTCCGACTATGAGACCAACCGGATTCCATAACAAGAACGAGGCTAAGAGACCTAGAGCGACAGGCGAAACAAAAGCCATTACCGACACGATGTTAGCCCGCGGCGCATTCGTCGTCGTTAGACTGCTTCGAGTCCCAACTAATCTGGTATCGTCAGACATATTTCCTTAGCTCCTTTTTGCGCCTGCTTTGAAGTTGGTCAATCAGATCGTCGAGGGAAAAGCCCATCGCTCCAGCCTCGGCGATGACGCGCTCAGCAAAATCCCGCAATTCGTTATCGTGCTGTCGCTTCTGCTTTGCCTCAAAATGTCGGGCGCATATAAATGTCCCTACTCCTCTCCGGGTTTCCACGATGCCTGCCCGCTCCAACTCGGCGTAGACCTTGGCCACAGTATTGGCGTTGATCTTAAGGTCCACAGCCATCTGCCTGACCGTCGGTAGTTGCTCGCCGATTCTCAGTTTTCCAGTGGCAATCGCGAACTGAATGGCCCGCGTAAGCTGCGCATAAAGCGGGGTGGCATCG
>JBPCMM010000247.1:0-12726 GCA_051002255.1 Pyrinomonadaceae bacterium | reverse complement strand
CTTGCAGGGTGGATTGCCCCCGCTTGAGCGCCAACAGCGAAACTGTTACCTCAGCTTTCCAGTTACAGTCCAACCACTCAGCCCCAGTGTCTTTACTTTAAAGGCTCTTTCGATCTTAGTTATGTGTCAGTTAGGATATTACCCAACCAGTCGCGCCTTTGGCGCTCGAGCGGGGGCAAGCCACCCTTCCCAACCTGCCAATTAGCGTAGGCCGATGCTCGCCTAGCGTCACTTCTTCAGCAACTCAAGCACAGCTGAAGTCATGGCTTTGACTCCTGTTCGCAGAGTCGGCTCCGGCAGAGGGGCAAAAAGCGGCGAATGGAGAGAAGGAAGCGCTCGACCGCCTTCCTTGCTCTGTTTGACCCGCAAGGGATCTACCGCTCCGAGCCAGAACATCATCGTAGGAATCTTTTGATCCATACTAAAGTATCCAAAATCTTCGCTTCCCATAACCGGCGACGCCTTAACGACGTTTTCCTGACCCAGTGCTTTTGCAAAAACAGCAGCTAACCTTTCCGTTAACACAGGGTCGTTATAGGTGGCGGTGGTGACCTCGGTCTCACTGACTTTAACGATGGGCGCGAGCTCAGAGGGAATTCCCGCGGCGTTGGCGACGCCTTTTGCGACGCGCTCAATCGCAGCGAGAAGCTTTTGCCGCACCCCTTCTTTGTAAGCGCGAACAGTCAACTGCAGATTTACTTCATCGGGAATGATGTTGTACCTGGTGCCGCCGTGGATGGAACCCACGGTTATTACCGCCGGATCGAGCGGCGAATTCTCCCGACTGACAATTGTTTGTAGGCCCAGCACAATCTGCGCCGCCAGCACAATCGGATCCTTTGCTGACTCCGGTCTGGAACCATGTCCACCAACACCGCGAATCTTGATATCCAAATTGGTTGAACTAGCGAGTGCGTAGCCAGGCACTACACCAACCGTGCCGGCCGCAAAGTCAGGACTATCGTGAAGTGCGATTGCAAAGTCGGGTTTGGGAAATCGATTAAAGAAGCCGTCTTTAATCATGGCTCTGGCGCCATCGATGGTCTCCTCTGCCGGTTGTCCGACAAGAACCAGCGTTCCGCGCCATTGATCTTTCAGCAAGGAGAGCATCCGCGCAGTGCCGAGCATGGAGGTCATATGAATGTCGTGGCCGCACGCGTGCATCACACCGACTTCCTGACCGGCGTCGTTCTTGGTTGTGACTTTGCTTGCATATGGGAGGTCAGTTTTCTCAGAGACCGGCAAAGCATCCAGGTCCGTCCTTAAAAGCACCGTAGGCCCGTTGCCATTCTTCATCACCGCCACCACGCCATAACCGACCCATTCTGGTCGATCAAACTTGCCCACCCGCTCTGTCACCGTATATCCAAGAGCCCGAAGTTGACCGGCGAAGAAGGACGAGGTCTTCTCTTCGCGATGGGAAAGCTCTGGCGCTGCATGAAGTATCTTGTAGGTTTCGACCAGCGAGTTAATCTCGCGGCTGATCAGTGCATCGAGCGATTGCTGTGCGGCGGTTGAGGAAGCGAGTGAAACACTGAGAAGGAGAATCGCGGAAATGGTCAGAGTTCGCATTGAAACTCCCGGTCTGGAATCGTTGTGTACGGCTAACTCGCAAGCAGTCGAACCAATTCGCTGATTCGAGCCAGATGGTAATCGTCGTGTTCAGCCTGGAAAAATACCATATCAACGAGTCGCATTTGTATCGCGAGCCGCGGATGAAACGCACTCCTGTCAAACACCTCCGCATCCAAACCATCGAGACGAGCAACGATCTTAATTCGCTGTTCACGAAAGTCGCTCAGGATTGATGCTACTGGACCAGCGTTGTGGCCCGCCTCGTAAGTTTTGCGGTTTGACATGTCTGCGGCATGAAGGTCGGTTGCGCGTGCCAAATATTGGTTAAGCCTTCCCATGACCAACGATTCGAGGTCCAGCAGATGACCGGCATTCTCCTGAATCGACCATCTCTCCCCGTCTCTGCGCTGCAGCACTTCTGCCGGCCTGGAACCAATTCGATCTTCCAGCCGCGCGGGTGTACCTCGGAGCCGCTCAATCATTTCCGGATAGAGGCCCGCCGGAAAGGTGAAATCGAAGCGCCGGTCGGTCCATTTAATTCTATCGGTCATGGGTTTCGTTGGGAGGTCAATGTTTGGCGTTTGTAAAAGTCGTGTATGTAGTCCCTCATGCCGAGTTGCCAGGGCTTCAGGCCGAAACGTTTGGCCTCAGCCTTGGCCTGTTCGCTCGTCCATCCGTCATGTGTAATGCGATAGACAGCAATGACCACTCCCGTTCGATCGGCGCCGTGTTGGCAATGAACGAATACGGGTTGGTTGGCAGGGTTGTTGATGATAGCCAGGACCTGCTCCATCTCTTTGTCCTGAGGACGGCCCCAGCGCTCAAATGGAAAATTAAAATACTGCAACCCGGCCATACGGGCGCCAGCTTCTTCCTGCTTCGCTCGGGCATCATCGTCCCTTAGATTGACGACGGTCTTGATGCCCAACTGCCTTAAGAGGTCCAAACCCCCACTCTTCGGCTGTGCGCCACGGTAAACTAAGTCGTCAACCCTATGAAAATTGGGTAGCTCTTTGTAGCGAGTATTGTCTTGCGTGAGGCCAGGCGCGGAGAGCAATGTCAGCAATGCACCAACAGCGAAAATTCGACTTGCCTTAATCCTCATCAAACCACCTTAGATGCCTGGGAATCTGCGAGCTTCGGCAGATGGCTATTCTAAACCTACTCGTCAGGGAGTGCACGAATGTGCTAGGTCCTGGTAGGAACACGATCCACTAAATCACACGAAATAACACTAATAGGATTTCGTGTTGGTTCGTGGTGTTTCGTGGATCGGCAATAATCGGTGTGATTTATGTGATTAGTTGTGGTCTTCGTTTGGCTCGCTGGTTGAGCAGACCGGTCCCATCCACCGGCCGAAGCGGGCTCCCAGTTTAGGGATCCTGTGCCGATCCTCGGTTCTGCAGCTGCTTGCTATCAAACCAGTCTGACCAAACTGCATCAGTACCATTTCATGAGCTTTCTTTGCTCCGGCGGGCCAATGATGATATTAGCACCGCTTAAGAACCTCGAATTTCTAACCAAAGGGTTGAAGACTATGGCAAATAACCTTAAGCACTTTGCTGTTCATGCCGACGACGTGAACCGCGCCCGCAGCTTCTATGAGAAAACCTTCGGCTGGCACTTTACCGCATGGGGCCCGCCAAACTTCTTTCTTATCAAAACCGGCAATGAAGAGCATGCCGTGCAAGGAGCACTTCAGGGGCGTCGAGAGATCGTCAAAGGAAAGCCGATGTTTGGATTTGAGTGCACGCTGAGTGTGGAATCGATCGATGATACGATGGCTGCGGTCGAGGCCAACGGAGGAAAGATCGTGATGCCCCAGTTTCAGATTCCCACCGTGGGCACACTTATCTTCTTTGAGGACACCGAAGGAAATGTTGTTGGTGCCATGCAATACCTCTAGAACCTGCTGAAAAGTGGTGAGCAGAAATAGAAGCAGTAAAGCGATCCACGAAATCACACGCAGCAACTCTAAATTAAAACCGTCCATTTCGTGCGGTTTCGTGTGGTTTCGTGGATCGTGTTTGTTTTTCAGCCTCTCAGACTCATTGTGCCCCGCTCAGGAGATACTAGCGCCTTTGGCTGGATCACCCTTGCGGGTCAGGCTTTCAGTGAACTTGAGGTTATAATTGGTCAACAGGTAAAACACTGTGAAGAACAAGAGGAGCGTCAATGCCTGAGGTCGAAAAGCGAGCCACCAACCCCAAGTTCACCGGCCGCATTTTGTTTCTAACTGAGGATACGTCGCTCATCCGCCAACAACTTGAGGCCGAGGGCGACGAGAGAGCGTGCATAGAAGGCAAGCTGGCTGAGCGGTTAGCTAATGGCGATCTACCGTTGATGAGCAACATCTCGACTGACGAGATTACGCCGGGCTGGGTTTGTTTTTACTACGATGAAACATTGGGCCAATACGTTTACGTCGGTATGCGCGAAGGTGCCGTAAAGAAGGACGAAGTTAAGAATGGCGGCTTCGCAGTGGTTGTCTCCGGACTGTCTAAAGGTTGTGGATCATCGCGGGAGACGGCGCCCTACGCCGAGAAAGCGTCGGGCATTCAGCTCGTAATCGCCAAAAGCATTGAAAAGATCTACGGTCAGAACTCGCAGAACATCGGGCTGCTAACGTCCACCGATTTCACCCTGATCGAACACATTCGTCGCGGCGAAGAGATTCCACTCGCTGAGTTCACCAATGGGCTCGACCCAATCGCGCAGAAGATCGTCGAACATGGCGGTCTCTTCAATTACAACAAGGCGCGTCTGGCCGGCGAAGTCTTGCCGCCGCCCATCGAGACCGGCAAACGCCCGATGACTATGGTGGAAAAGATCATCGCGCGGCATGCATTCGTGCGGGCCGGCAAAATCGGCGTCCAGGCGGTAAGGCCCGGCGATGCGCTATTTGCAGTAGCCGACGTGCGCTTTTCGCATGAGTACGTAACCCCGATGGCCGAGTCGCTTTTCAAGCAGGCGCTTGGGCGCGACGCGCGCGTCACGGAACCGGAAAGCGTTTACGCCTTTCGCGATCACCTGACTTTTCTCGGTCGCGTGATGCCGGAAGAGAAACGAAAGCTGGGACTACTCGAGCGCGCCGATGGGCTCGCCATCACTCAGGAACGTTTTACTGAGCAGCAAGGCATACGCCTCTACGGCGAGAGTCCGGAAGGCGGCTCGGAAGCGATATGCCACAACGCTGTCGTCGAGGATCTGGCGCTGCCGGGACAAATCGTAGTCGGCACTGACTCGCACACTTGCATGGCGGGCGTTCTGGGTTGCTTCGCTTTCGGCGTCGGCTCGACGGACATGGCCAACGCCTGGTACACGAAAGACATTCGCATCCGCGTGCCGGAAACTGTGCGCTACGTTCTAAAAGGGAAGAAGCGCGCCGATGTGGCAGCGAAAGACGTGATGCTGGTCATCCTCGCCAGCGAATACATGAAAACGAGCAAAGGCATCGGCAAAGTGCTGGAGTTTACCGGAGAGGATCTAAAGAACTGGCCAATGGATGAAAGAGCCACTCTGACCAACATGTCTGTGGAGGCAGGAGGCACGACCGGGATCATTGAACCAGACGAGGTTACGCTGGAATACATTGTGCGCATGCGCGGTCTCGACGCGGAGGAAGTGCGCCAGGGGTTCACCTACAGCGATCCGGATGCCGAGTATGCCGCCGTCTTTGAAATTGACCTTGACGAGATTCGACCCATGGTGGCGCTGCCGGGCGATCCGCGAAATGGAATTCCTATCGATGAACTCGGTGAAGAAGTACGCATAGACGCCGCATACGGTGGCTCGTGCACAGGCGGCAAGATGGCCGACATGGATATGTATGCTGAGATCTTGCAGAACGCTCTGGCGCAAGGTAAACGCGTCGCACCCGGGGTTCATCTCTATTTGCAGTTCGGGTCCCAGAAGATCAAACAGTACGCGAGAGAGAAAGGTTACATCGAAATCTTCGAGCGTGCAGGTGCAGAATTAATCGATCCCAGCTGTGGCGCCTGCATCAATGCCGGGCCCGGAGCTTCTCCGAATGCCGAAACCGTTACGGTCAGCGCGCAAAACCGCAACTTTCCGGGCCGCAGTGGCCCCGGCAAACTCTACCTTGCCTCACCTTACGTCGTGGCGGCCTCGGCGATTGCCGGTAAGATCGTTGAGCCATACGAGTTTCTAAGTGAGCCAGAGGAAGAGTTGGTGGGCCTATGAAACCAGGGCATGAAATGACGTTAATTGTAGAGTACGAAACAGACGACTACCAACGATGGGTTTGCGGCGGTCGTTGAGTGTCCTGAGATTGTTGCATACGGTGAAACGTCTGAGGAGGCCGGGGCTAACGTCGAGTCACTAGGCCGGCGTGAGATTGCGAAAGTTACCAATCGCCAAGATACGATCAAGTTCGTTCATAATCGTCCTGATATACAGGAGGTGTTCGATCACTTTTCGAATGCCTAACACGTTTCACTTCGGGCGCGGATCTGATTGGGATGTGGCTGAAGGGCCATACGGAACAGTTGGCGTTGACGTGCCGCGTAATCGCGAGGACCGATCAGACTATCTTTACAGTCGCCCGTTTGACGGAAGGTTGCGCTAGTCTCAACGAGCGCTGAAGGCGCGGCAGAAGGTAGCCAGGGGCGAGCGCGCCTTAGCGCGCCGCCCCTGGATCATGACCAATATAATCGACCAGCCCTGAAGGGGCGGCAGCACGTGCCCCTTCCGGGCTGGGATATTTTAGGAGCGCGTTCCAGGCGCTGCATCGCCTGCGGCGTTTGCGCCTGGCTACCTTCTGCCGCGCCGCCGGCGCTGGTTGAGTGGTCAATTCCACCATTGTGACTGGCAAGATAGGAAGCCCGCGACGCCAGCGGTCTGAATTAAGATCTCAGATAATCAAACTGAGTCTACCCTCCACTCATGAGCTTTATTTCTCAGAGACGCTACAGGTAAAGTAGCCCACGAGGAACCAATGGGCGTCGCAAAATTAACAGACCAGAACACGATCGTGCCGGAGAGCAGGTATGCGCGCCTCGAGCGCGAGCGGCGCTATTTGTTGCAGGATCTGCCCGAAGGGTTGACGCGTGCCGATCCACATGTACAGATCACTGACAATTACATCACCGGCACGCGCCTGCGCGTGCGCAAGGTGCGAGATCCCGGGACAAACAAATGGACGGTGAAGTTTACGCAGAAGTTTGCGCCCGACCCAGCAGACCTTTCGCGCACCATCATCACCAACACTTACCTCAACGCCGCCGAGTACCAGGTGTTGTCGGTCTTTGAAGCCAATGAGATTCGCAAGAATCGCTATCCCTTCGAGTGGGAAGGACGAACGTTTGCAATCGACATGTTTCTGGGCGATCTCTTCGGATTGGTTCTGGCCGAGATTGGCTTTGAAAAGGACGAAGAACTCGACAGTTTTTCCACCCCGCCATTTGCCATTGCGGAGGTTACCAACAATGAAATGTTCGGCGGCGGGAAACTCTGCGAGTTGACCTTCGAAGATATTACAAACGAAATCGTTAAGACTGGAGTTGCGCGATCGGGTTCCGCCAAATAGAGTGATGGGCATAAGGTAAAATGAATCGCTGGGTGGGAATACTCGTAATCGTTGGCGGCGCTTGCCTGATGCTGGTTGGTTTACTGATCTATTCGGGAGGCCTCAACTGGTTTGGGCGGCTGCCTGGAGACATTAGGTACGAGAGCGAGCGTGTGCACGTTTATGTCCCGATTGTTTCGATGCTGATTGTTTCCCTCGCCTTGAGTTTGATCTTCTATCTCATCCGCAGATTTTTCTGATATCCGTTTGAGCAGCGCAGCTCTACCAACCGTCACGAACACGATCCACGAAATCACACGAAATGACACTAACAAAACTTTCGTGCTGGTTCGTGTGGTTTCGTGGATCGCAAACCGGCCTCACGCCTATGCCGCTGCGACCGCATCGGTCTCAGAATACTCAGGAGCGTGCACTCTCCTGAAATAGACAGCCAGTAGAAAAGCCAGAAACATAATCACCGAGCCGGTCCAGAAGGTAACGAACAGCGAGCGGTCGCTCATGTAATGAGGAACGCGGTCGGCGCCCACTTCCGGCGAGGCGCTGTGAATCAACAGGGCCGCGATCGAAGGACCCACCGCCCGCGCCAGACTTGCCACTGACTGAGTCACTCCCAGCACGCCTCCCTGCTCCGCGGCTCCGACGCTTTTCGAAGCCAGGCTATTCAGGGCCGGCGTTGATAGAGAGTTTCCCAGTGAGAAGATACCGCCGCCGATGAGCAGCGCCACCAACCCGCCCGCATTTGGTCCCACGAAGGGCACTGCAAAAAGGCTAACCGCGAAAAACAGTGCGCCCACGATTACCAGCCACAGTTCACCAAATCGTTTTACCAGCCGGCCGATTAATACACCCTGAATAACCACGGCGATGAGGCCGACGTAAGCAAAGAGGTAGCCATTATGGTGCGCGTCATAACCAAAGCGAAACATCGTGTAGAGCGAGAACGACGTTGTCATGATCGAGAAAGCGACGATGAACAAGAAATAAATCGTGAGTATGAAGCCCAGTCGCGGCTGCTTCAGTGAATCAATGAGTTGCGTAAATCCGCGACCGCGCGCCGCGGAGACACGCGCGGGATGATCCGGCGTTACGGTTTCCGGCAAAGTGAAATAAAGCAGAATGGCGTTTGCGAAACAGAGACCGGCGGCAAAAAGAAATGGCACATGGATACCCCACCGACTCAGTATTCCGCCAATTGCCGGCCCAAAGATGAACCCGAGACCAAACGCTGCACCGAGCAATCCCATACCCTTGGCCCGATCTTCTTTGGTAGTAATGTCCGCGATGTAAGCCTGCGCAGTGGAGATATTTCCGCCCGAAATACCGTCGAGAATTCTTCCGGCGAAAAGCATCCAGAGCGTGGTGGCAAAGCCAAGTATCAGAAACCCGATTCCGGTTCCTATGATCGAAATCAAAAGAACCGGACGCCGGCCATACTTGTCCGAAAGCCGCCCCAGCACCGGAGAAAAAAACAACTGCATGATCGAATAAGAAGCAAAGAGTAGTCCTACCGTGCGCGGTGTGGCATTAAACTGCGTGCCTTCGGCGTAGAAAGGGAGGACCGGGATGACAATGCCAAACCCCAGCAGGTCGATGAAGACTGTGGTGAAGATTACGACGAGGGGGGAGCGCTTCATGGACTAGTAATCGTGAATCGTAAATCGTGAATCGTAAATCGTGAATCGTGAATCGTAATTTCGTCATCAAGGGTGACGTGCTTTCGTAATCGGCCATTCATTTACGATTCACGATTGACGATTCACGAGTTACCTGTTGCTACCTGCGACGGCCGCTTGAGCCTCTTGACAAGGCCAGATCGACGGAAGCCATGCCGCCTCCCGAAATGAGAAGTGCCAGGGACATTCCCAACAGTGATAACGCATACTCCATGCCTTTGGGAGCAAAGAAGAGGCCCCAATGAACTCCAACCACGGCCGTGAGCATCGTGCAAGCCACAAAGAACGCTCCCACGCGAGTTAGTAATCCCAGCACGATAAGAATTCCGCCAATGAGTTCGGAAAGGGCGGCCGCGCCGAGCCACAGCCAGGTGGGCTTCATGAAGCCAAAAGGGGTCGGGCCGGCAACGAACTTTTCAAGCCCCGGTCCCCCAAAACTGCCGAGAACTTTTTGAGCGCCATGGCCAATCATCACGACCCCGAGCGCCAGGCGAATCGGGACAGTCACCCAATAGGGTGAAGTGGCAATTATTTTCCGGAACATGCAAGTCCCCTTTCCCGAGCTTGTTCTAAGAGCGACAAGATACTAAATTATCTTGACCAAAAAGTCGCCTCACCGCTGAGCTGAGAAGAGTTCATTTTCCATTTCTCATTTGACATTTTTCATTTGGTCATCGGAAGCCCGCCAAGCGTGACGACAGGATAAAGGCTAGCATTGAGTTCCTGGTCCGCGCGGGCTGGTTGAACTACTTGTTCGATTACTTGGGGTTCCGCGGCGCTCCACCCAAGCTCTGTGCTGTCACCGCGCCTTGCGGGCTTCCGATGACCAAATGAAAAATGTTAAATGAGAAATGGAAAATGATCGCCCCTTCATGACCTGCAAATTATCTTAACCTTGACGTTCGTAGTAACATTCCTTCAAACCGATTATTTGATCACAAGGGTCCAATACGATGCTTACAAGTCATTACTACGTACTTCGGTTAGCAGTTCTAATCATCGTTGGTGCTATTTCCGCCTCAGCCCAACCCGCGCAACCCCAGGCTTCGGTCCCTGAAATCGCTTTCATAGTCTCGATGCCGAAACCGCATACTCACATGCTCGATGTGGAGGTGCGGGTAAAACGTAAGGCCGGAGTTGAGGCGCCTCCGGCAGAAGTGTTAGTGATGCCAGTATGGACCCCGGGCTCATACCTGCTTCGCGAGTTTGAACGCCACGTTCAGGAATTTGTCGCGGTCGACGCCAATGGTGGTGCTCTACAGTGGGAAAAGATCAACAAGAATTCCTGGCGCGTCGCGACTAAGGGCTCGCGCGACTGGCGCGCCACCTATCGTGTCTACGCAAACGAACTAACGGTTAGAACCAATCAACTGAATTCAGATCACGCTTTCTGGAACAATGCTGCGCTCCTGATGTACCTCGAAGGCTTTCTCAATTCCCCCTCCACTCTGCAGATTCTTGCGCCTCAACCCTGGAAGGTAGCAACAGGGCTTCCTCCCGCGCCAGGACCGAAGAATACTTTCCGCGCCGAGAACTTCGACGTTCTTTACGACTCGCCCGTTGAAGTTAGCAGTTTCAAAACCCTTTCATTCGAGGTCAAAGGCGTTACCCATCGCATTGTGATCGACGGCGAAGGCAATTACGAACCCGAAAGAATGCGGCGCGACGTACAGAAGATCGTCGAGGCCTCGATTGACCTAATGGGTGGAGAAATCCCCTACAAGGACTACACCTTCATCCTGCACCTGCGAGCTAATACTGGCGGCGGGCTCGAGCACCTCAACTCAACCGCGCTCGGCTTTCGTCGTTTCAATTTCAAACCCGACACCGGTTATCGCAGCTTCCTGTCGCTAGTAGCGCATGAGTTTTATCACTTGTGGAACGTTAAGCGTATTAAGCCCGATGCGCTGGGTCCGTTTGACTATACAAAAGAGAACTATACAAAACTCCTCTGGGTCGCTGAAGGCATTACCAGTTACTACGAGAACATAATTCTGCGACGGGCCGGCCTCATAACCGACAAGGAATTTCTCGCCGGGGCCGCCAAGTCATTTCAGGACCTGCAAAAGATACCAGGGCGCAGAGTCATGAGCGCGGAAGAGGCAAGTTTCGATACTTGGATCAAGTACTACCGGCAGGACGAAAACTCCGTAAACTCCCAAGTGGACTATTACGACAAGGGCTCAATTATCGGGTTGTTACTCGATCTGGAGATTCGCAAATTCAGCAAAGGTGCAAAATCGCTGGACGACGTAATGCGTCATCTCTACAACGACTTCTACAAAAAGGATCGCAATTATACCCCCGCGGATTTCCAGAGAGTTAGCGAGTTGATAGCCGGCGCAAGCCTGGCAGATTTTTTCGGCAAGTTTGTACGAGGACGAGAAGAGCTTGACTACAATGGGTCGCTCGTCGCTGCGGGCTTGCGGTTGGATATAACGGGCGTTACCGGCGCTCAGAAACCGGCTGAGAAAGCATACCTCGGCGCTGATCTGGTCCAGGAGGGGGACCGGCTAGTGGTTAGTCGCGTATACGCCGGATCCCCTGCCTACGAGCAGGGATTGAATACTGGTGATCAGATCGTGGCCCTGGACAACCGGCGCGTCACCAAAGAGTTTTTTGACGCCCGCATGGCGGAGAAGAAGCCGGGCGACTTGGCGAATCTAACCATATTTCGCTTTGACGACCTCAGCTCGTTACCTATGAAACTGGGCGGCTCGATCGAGGCTCCCTACCGAATTGTAGCGGTCGAGAACCCTACGGCTGAACAACGGCAGACTTATCAATCATGGTTAGGTGTCGCTTTGACCAAATAGCACCGAAGAGGGCCAGTTCAGAGTTCAAACTTTATTTTGTGGCCCCAAAACGGCAACGGCGGGGTCCCCGGCGGGGCAGCCCCGCTGGGGTGCTAGTCTAAAGGTTGAACTTCAAACTTCTGGAATCAAACTGATCCACTAGTCACGGAGAACTTTACCTACACTGTTAGCCTGCGACCACGTACAATGAGTCGGCCTCACCTGAGGACCATAACTTCATGGCCAGCAACTACGAACACATCAGATTCAATATTGAGGATCGTGTCGGGCGCATTACGTTTGCGCGTCCACCGCTGAATGTTTTCAACATTGCGATGATGCGAGAGATTGGCCAGGCGCTCGCTGCGTGTGGCCACGAACGCGGGCTCGTCGCCATCGTGTTTGATGCGGACAAGGATTGTCGCGCCTTCAGCGCCGGAGTTGCGGTGGAAGAACATGTGGAAGGGACCATCTATCAGATGCTCGACTCCTTTCATGCGATTTTTCGCACGCTCGAACAAATCGCCCGGCCAACAATTGCCGTCGTTGAAAATCCGGCGCTGGGAGGCGGCTGCGAGTTAGTGGCTGCATGTGACATCGTGATTGCCGGCGAACGGTCACGCTTCGGGCAGCCGGAAATAAAGCTCGGGGTCTTTCCGCCGGTGGCGGCCGTGCTACTACCGCGCATTATCGGCGACAAACGCGCGCGCGAGCTGATACTGACGGGAGATCTCATTGACGCGCTGGAAGCAGCCCGGATCGGACTCGTTAATCACGTGGTCCCGGGTAATCAGCTTGAGCCCAAACTTCTCGAGGTGCTCTCAAAGTTGCGCGAGCTTTCAGCCACCAGTCTCGAGCTGACCAAAAAGGCGATCGATCTCGGTCGCGGGCGCTCGATCGAGTCGGCGCTGGCGGACGTCGAGAACGTCTACCTGCATGAGTTAATGAAGACGAAAGACGCCAACGAGGGCATCAAAGCATTCGTCGAAAAACGCAAAGCAGTCTGGAGCGATCGGTGAGGGATTTCGAAGACAGGAGAAGGGGCGACGGGGAGAAGCGGAGAGGGGGAGACGGACGATGGGAATACACAGCGACCCGGGGATGCGGAGACAATGAAACTTAAAGCAACTGAACG
>JBPCMM010000246.1:0-4230 GCA_051002255.1 Pyrinomonadaceae bacterium | reverse complement strand
CGCCAGCGCGCTTCGCCTCGTCCGGATAGGTGGCATTCGGTATCATGATCACCTTGTTGCTGGCGGCGCCGTCCGAAAACAATCTGGCATGCGGTTTAGGCATCGGATCTTCTGACAGGTCACCATCAGCTTTGTTGATTAAAGTGTTCTCCAACGCGTTGCTGCCGGCGGCGCATCCTCCAGCAGTGGCGCTTGAATCCGTCATCGGTCCATTATTTACTGTCGTAGCTTGCTGGAGAAGGGGCCTACTTTTGTCTGGGTCATCGGAGCGAGATGCAGTTTTATTCCCTGTCGCATGACCGTCAGCTTCAGATTCCCTGGCGGTGTCTCGGTCTGAAGAGAAAACGGGCGTAGCAGTCTGCGACGAAGCGGAGTTCTCACCTTTCGCAATAGCCTCAGTGGAATAGTAAGAGATACTTCGATAGGTCACCTCAACGGGCTCATAGTTCAGTTGGCCCCCTTCATAGATGACTAACGAAGTCACCATCTTGTTCCAGTTGCCGACGACATCAAACTCGTAAGTGTAAACCTCCCGGCTCAAAATGCCGCCGAGTTTGTTGCGCAGTGTCATCTCAGTTACGTTGCCGTTGTCATCATACTTGTACTCCTCTTTCCCGACGCTAGGGTTCCTTTCGGTCACCAGATAGTATGTATTGTCGGTACTATTGCCTTGGAGGTTGTAGGTGGTCGTGTTTAGCAATGAACGCGGCCCTTCCGTCAACTTGCCGGAATGGACAGCTGAGCCCTTTCGGTGCGGACTCGGCGCACCGGGCCGATTAATCCGTCCTGCTCTTTGTTGCTGTCCGGAATCGAGATAGCAGGCGGAAGCGCGCTTTTTTCTTGCGCTCGCGCGGAGAGAGTGAGAGCTATTGCAAAGATGATCGAGAAAAGGATTAAGCTAATCAGTTTCGACGTAGACCTGGTGCGAAACAATTGACAACTCCTTGGGCTAGAAGTTGAGGTTCAGACTGCTTTCAATTTTGAATCGATATTGGGGGCACATCTAGTATCGAAGCGCTTAGCAGTATACAACAACTTGTAAAAACATCAGCCCCGGGACATCACCCCACATCGCGTTAGCTAAGTGAATGATCCGTCAGCGCTCGGTGTGGAAAAGAGAGGAACTTTTTGCACCGGCGCGAGCCATAAGCGGCCATCAGGATGGGCGGCTATTTTTGGATCGTTTCGGGACGGGTTCTAGGGGAAGTGTTCACAAAACTAATTATAAGAAACTATCGGAGCTGGCATCACTACTGATTACAATCGATGTTCAAGTCGACGATTGTTGTTGTCGCCTCGCCTCTGGCGTTAACTTTGACACGAAATTTGACATGCCCCATCAGATTGTCAGTTGATTTCACCTTATTGAGTGCGAAGTTGAACACATAGTTGAACTCGATGGGAGAGGGTCCTCGCGAATCGAAATGACTTGTTCCCTGAGCCTGGTATTTGCTGCCGCTACTGAGGCCAATAGCCGTTATCCCCTGCGCGTCAAAATCGGCTTTGATGAAAGTGTCCCCGCTTGGGTCACGCGTCACACTGAACTGTGCCTTAAACTCGCCATTGAGTCGGAGCGTTTTCTCCGCACAGGAGGTTACGACTGTGCGATTGAATGGGATCTTTCGGCCCGTGGACGGAGTATCCGGTGTCTTCCTTTGCGCGAAAGCTGAAGATCCTCCGATCAATCCAAGCTGGAGCAATGCCAGCAAAACCACAAAGGATCTGGACAGTATCATTACTATTCTTTTCACAAACCCCGTCCCTCAGGCATCCCGGCTGAGCGGATCGGCTGAAAGGCGAACGTTCGCATTGTTAAAAGTGAGCAGAGGGGAAGGGGGAAATGAGGGATCACCGAACGCTCGCCTTCATATACTGCTTTCCGGCCTCTGCTTACAAGCTACTGCCCTGCGGGGTTGAGCCCTGACTCAGCACCTTGGAATTAACGATCTTTCCGGCAGTATCGAAGGGGTCTTCAATTGACCCGCCAGCAGTATCCTGAACTCGTTTCACTGTTTGCGCGCCGCATTTGTCGTTTCAGACAAACTTTCAGGGTGCTGAGTTACTGACGGTTCGTGAGTTCAGCACTTTTCCGGTACTGTCGAGCGTCCGCTGCACCCTTCGCCGTTATTTCTGGGCCCTGTTGTTTCGTTCTTCCTTGTCCAAATGGATTAGATCACTGGGTCATAGATTGCTGAACACCTCGGCATTCTCCCTCGCGGTTTTAGCTGGCTCTTGCTCCACTAGCCGCTGGGGACTCACAATAGCAGATCTTCCCACCGACGGTCGGTAGCATTTTTTGTGGCAAAAGTGTGGCCCTCTCGCTCCAGCTATTTTGCGGAAGAGGCGTTTGGCATTGTCATGAGCGCAGCCATGGTTTCAATCCCGTCCCACAAATTTTGCAGCCTGATGTTTTCGTTCTCGGCGTGCTGGTTGTTGTCGTAGTTGGCGATGGGTACCGTGATCGTTGCGGTGCGGAGGTTATCAGTAATGATCGAGAGGGGCAGGCTCCCTCCCGAGGTTGGTAGCTTTACGATTGGATTTGCCGAAGTAGCCTGTACGGCGGCGATAACGGAAAGTGCTACCGGCAAATCCATGCGCGTGCGCTCCGCGTTGTAGCCTCCATCGCGGTGAACAACTTTTGCGATTAGGGGTTTTGTGAGCCGCTCCTGATCCGTCGGGTCATGATCAATGACATGGAACCCCTGCTTGCGGATGTGAGCGATCAAACGCCCGACCTGGCGTTGATAATCGTTTCCTTTTACGAGACGAAGGTCCAGGACAGCGCTGGCCGTGGTAGGAATTACGTTGCGAGCCAGCGCACCGATATCTCCACTATTCATTCCGTTAATATTGAGCGAAGGTTCGTTGAGCAATTCGAGCAAATTCTTACCCGCATTTTCTGTTCTCGCCAGGCCGAGCCGAGTTTTGAGTTCGTTGTCATACTGCGGCGCGTCCTCAATCGCACGCCGCTCCGTTTTGCCCAGGGGCGCAACGTCGTCATACCAGCCGGCAATGGTCACGCGTCCTACTTCATCTTTCATCGAGCTGAGCAGTTTCGCCAGAGTCAGGCCGGGGTTGGGAGACCAGTTTCCGTAGTGGCCGCTATGAAGTGGCCTCTTGGCGCCATAGACAGTCAAATCTACGTTAGTGTCACCACGCACGCCAAAGACTACTTGCTTCAGACCTGATTGATGCACGGGGCCATCGCAGATAAGCCAGGCGTCTGCTTCCAGCAGTCTCTGATGGCCACGAATGATGTCGCCGAGATGTGACGAACCTACCTCCTCTTCGCCTTCAAAGAAAAACTTGACGTTAGAAGTAGGCGCAATCCCCTGGGCTTTCAGTGCGTCGACTGCTATCAGGATAGCCATCACCCCGGCTTTGTCATCCGACGCGGAGCGAGCGTAAAGACGCCACTCAGGATCGATCTTCTCACCTGGCTTCGGCATCGGCAGAATGGTACCGCCGGCTTCCAGTGCGGCTGAACGAAGTGTGGGTTGCCACGGCAGGGTGCCCGCCCATTGTTTAGGATCGGTTGGTTGTCCGTCGTAATGCGCGTAGAGAATAATGGTCCTGGTGGCGCCAGGAACTTTCCATTCCCCGTAAATGGCGGGCGGGACAGATGAATTGCCGGCTTCCAAAAGCCGCGGATCGAGTCCGCGACGCTTCATCATTTCTATGATTAATGCAGCATTCCGGCGAACATTAACGTGATCGCTCGCCACGTTCGGGATCGAAAGCAGCGTGACAAACTCTTCAAGTATGCGGTGTTCATTAGCGATACGGTGATCTCTGACTTTGCTCTGTTGCGCTGCGACTTCAAATTGGGAACTGCTTATTGCGAGCAGAATCGCTGCGAGTATGACGCATAGTAGTATTTTCACGGCTGGTCCTGTTACCCCTTTTCAATTTGGGCCGTCTCACGTTGGGCTGTTGTATTACAGCAACGCAGACTATGGTTGAAAGGCTTCGTCATTGGCCGTTGCGGGCTTCGTCGGGTTCACACGAAGTTCCGGAGAATCCGAGCCGAGATAAAAGTGCCGGCCCGTCGGGTTCACTGCTGGGTCAGGGTCTGCATTGCAACCATAGGAACTCTGGGCAGCTCCAGAAGATCGGTTAGCAACTCTCATTGTCAGAATGTAACCATAGAGCGTTGGCTTGCTCGAGTTGAAACGCGCATCCAGATTACCCCCCGCAACTAGCTGCTCGAAGGTTCCATAATCGCCAGAG
>JBPCMM010000245.1:0-3921 GCA_051002255.1 Pyrinomonadaceae bacterium | reverse complement strand
ATGCTTGAATACGTTTCTTCCACTGTTGAGCACATCAGGCGCGAGCTCGCCAAAGTAATCGTCGGCCAGGATGCTCCCATAGAGCAGATCCTGATCGCGCTGCTGGCGGAAGGCCATGCCCTGATTGAAGGCGTTCCGGGTACGGCGAAAACGCTGACTGTCAAAACGCTGTCGCGAATTATCAATGCCGACTTTGGCCGCATCCAGTTCACCCCAGACCTGATGCCTTCAGACATCACCGGCACAAATATTTTCAACGTTGCAACTTCCAGCTTCAGTCTCAGACAAGGGCCCATTTTCACCGACATTCTGCTGGCGGACGAAATCAACCGCACTCCTCCAAAGACGCAGGCTGCATTACTCGAGGCGATGGAAGAGCGTCAGGTGACGATTGACGGTGAGGCCCATTCGCTCTCACCGATCTTTACTGTGCTGGCGACCGAGAACCCCATTGAATACGAGGGTACCTACCCGCTGCCTGAGGCTCAACTAGATCGCTTCCTGGTGAAGATCCTGCTTGATTATCCCGAAGAAGAACATGAACGGCAGGTGGTGGCAAACTGGGATGCGGGCTTTAACTCTCGCCGACTTGATCAGGTTGATATCCAACCGCTTGCCGAGCCTGACGCCGTATCTCGTTGTCGTCGCGAAGTCAGCACGACGCGCATGGAGCCCGGCGTACAGCATTATGCGGTGGACATTGTTCGTCGCACCCGTGCGCATCCTTTTGTTCACTACGGCGCGAGTCCGCGTGCATCAGTAGCGCTGCTGCTGTGCTCGAAGGCCCTGGCTGCCATCCGCGGTCGGGAGTTTGCGACGCCTGACGACGTCCGCGACATAGCGCGGCCAGTGCTGCGCCACCGGCTGGCATTGCGCGCCGAAGCAGAACTCGACGGGGCCACTCCGGATGCGGTGATCAGCGATATTTTGAGAAGTGCTGAAGTACCAAGGTGACTGGAATTTCGGATTTCGAATTTCGGATTTCGGAGTTTTGCTTGCGCTTGTGACGCGGCACACCCCGACTAGATCAATACGGGCAGATTAAGTAAGACATAGTTAAGAGCCTTCACCAATCGCGATCTAAAATTCGAAATTCGAAATCCGAAATCCGAAATTCCAAAGTGCGCTTCGTCTTCAGCAAACTGTTCTACCTGCTAATCGTCCTGGGCTTCGTTCCCTTGTCGCTTTCATGGGGACGGCCGTGGCTGCGTTGGCTGGCGCTCGCTTACGATATCAGTCTCATTGGTCTCGCGATCATTGATGCGAGACGCGGGCACCTGTCAAAGGGCATGCAGATCAAACGAGAGTTTGGGGGTCGCTTTGCCGTTGGGGCAGAGACTGAGGTCTACATCAAAATCCAAAACAGCACCTCCCGCTCGCTTTCTCTAATTATCAAAGACGAATACCCGCCGCAGATGCGATTGTCCGGAATGCGTGAGGCCAAGGTGCGCCTGGAAGGGCAGAGCTCTGCGGCACTCGTGTACGGCCTGACCCCGCCGAAGCGTGGCCGGTTCGAGTTTGGACAAACGGTCGTGCGTTTTCCTTCACCGTTTAGACTTGCGTGGAGTGAAACGAAAGTGGGTGAGCCGACGACGGTGAAAGTCTATCCAAACATGAGACGCGCTCGTGAAGCGGAGCTGAAAGCACTCGGAGCGCGCTCGCTGGTTTCCGCGCACCGCAAGACCTCATGGCGCGGCGAGGGACGTGAGTTTGAGTCACTGCGTGAGTATGTGCGCGGCGACGAACTGCGTCACATTTCCTGGACCGCAACGGCGCGCCGCGGAAAACTGACCACGCGCCAGTATCAAATTGAACGCGATCAGACGATCCTTATTGTCCTCGATGCCGGTCGTTTGATGACCGCACGGATCGAGCAGGAAACAAAACTGGATTCCGCCGTACATGCGGCGCTCGCACTGATGTCGGCAGCCGCCAGGGGCGGGGACAACGCGGGCGTGATGGTCTTCGGGCGGCGGATCCAGAGTTATTTGCCTCCCGGTCGCGGCCGCGATCATATCGATGCGGCGCTCGAAGCACTCTATTCGGTAGAGCCGGAAATGATCGAGCCTTCTTACGCGCGGGCGTTGGAGTTTGTGGCGGCTAACAGCAAGCGCAGATCACTCGTCGTGCTGTTGACTGACCTCGTGGATGAAGAGGGATCGAAAGAGTTGCTTGCATCGCTAAAGCTGCTGCGTCCCCGCCATCTGCCGCTGGTGGTTACCATTGCCGATCGCGATCTGAAGGCTGTGGTGCGTGACGCGCCGGAAACCGCGCGGGAGTTATTTACGCAGTCAGTTGCCGAAGAGATCATGCATCTGCGCGAAGGCGCACTGCGTCTGGTGGAATCACAAGGCGGCCTCGCACTCGACGTCACCGCCGCCGCACTGGCGCCGGCGCTACTCGAAAAATACTTGCAAGTTAAGGAAAGGGGACTACTATGAGGGACATAGGGTAACAGGGGAAAAGGGAAACAGTCTGAAACCTCACACCTCAGAAAGGACTGAACCTCATGAATCAACGAAAACAAGTTCGTAGTTTTGAAGACCTTATGGTCTGGCAAATGGGTATTGAACTAGTAAAGCGCGTCTACTTGTTGACTGCGACAGGTGGCCTCAGTAAGGATTTTGGTCTCCGAGATCAAATCCGTCGCGCTTCAGTTTCAGTACCAACCAATATTGCAGAGGGTTTTGAGCGCGGGTCTCGGAAGGAATACTTGCAATTCCTGAATTTTGCCAAAGGGTCTGCAGGAGAAGTTAGAAGTCTGCTTCGAGTGGCATTAGAAGTTGGCTATCTTGAGGTTGCTGTTAATGATGAACTCAAGAACGCTGCTGCTAAGCTAAGTGCTTCCCTGTATAACCAAATGAAAGCCCTTAGAAACTTCCGTAGATGATTCCGTAAACCTCAACGACACTGGAACGAATTACTGCCCGAATTCGGGTATTACCCTTTTCCCCTGTTCCCCGTTCCCCTGTTCCCCTCTTTCCCCCGTCTCCTCCCGGCCGGCCAACAACAGATACGAATAGAGCGCAATGCCGGTGATGGCGGCGATGCTGAATTTTATCTTCGGATCGATCGGCGCAGGCGAGATAAACCCTTCGATGACTCCGGCCAAAACGAGCAGCGCCGCCACACCCATCATCAGACGAATCGCATCCTTCCCGCGTGTCTTGAGTGCATCTGCTCGCGAGAGATCCCCAGGCATGATCAACGCGCTGCCGATCAGAAGCCCCGCTCCGCCGGCAATGAAGATGCAGGACAGTTCAATTACCCCATGCCCCGCCATGAAAGCCACGAGGTCATGCCCAAAGCCGGCGCGATATGTCAGCGCCAGGACCGATCCGATGTTCGCTCCGTTGTAAGCCAGGAAGAATAACGTACCCACACCAAACATCGCTCCAAACGCAAAGGTGTAGATGGTCACCTGAATGTTGTTCGTCATTATCCGGCTGGCGCCTACCTGGTTCGCCTGATTCAGATCTTCCCACCAATGCGTCTTTGTTTCGATATAGAGTTCGCGGAACGCCGGTGGCACGCCCATCAGTTCTGAAAATTCCGTATCGCGGTAACTGCCCACAAAACCTATCAGACCAAACACCAAAAAAACGCTGAACGAAAGTGCGGTGTAGCGCCATGTGCGCCGAAAAGTCCGCGGAAGCTCACGGGTGAAGAAAGCCCGAATGCGCTCTCCTCCCTGAGCGTCGGCCCGATAGATACGGCCATGCGCTCGAATCACAAGGCTGTTCAGATAATTAATCAACCGCGGATCGCGCGACTCGGCGCGTGCTATGGCCAGGTCAGACGCGGTACGGCGATAGATGCGACCCAGCTCGCGCACTTCTTCCCGGTGCAAGCGTTGGAGAGAAGTCCGATCAAGCCGGGCCAGTAGCTCCTCGAGACGCTGCCAGGCATTCTTGCGATTGT
>JBPCMM010000244.1:0-22443 GCA_051002255.1 Pyrinomonadaceae bacterium | reverse complement strand
GTACGAACGTCACAGCAATCGATCCTTCACTTACGTCTGCGACGCGCTTGATGCTGCCTCCGCGCACATCGCCGATTGCAAACACACCGGGCAAACTAGTTTCCAGGAGATAGGGAGTCCTTGCGAGCAGCCAGTGAGCGGCGGCCAAATCTTCAGGTTACAGTTTGATTGCTGCGGCAGAATCAAGGCCATTTCGCTACGCATGGTCCAAGAGCATTAGCGAGGACGTCTGCGTCCGATTGTAGGTTGGGCTACACAAACGTACATACATCCTCAAGCCTCTTCCTGTTAATGTCAGGCACCACTGCGCCTTCAGCTGGATACCCTACTACCAACAAAAGAAATGGAGATTCGTTACTTGGCCTTCCCAGTATCTGATTCAAAAACTTCATCGGACTTGGCGTGTGCGTGAGCGATGCAAGGCCAACCTGTTGGATCGCCGTGATTAGTAGGCCGGTTGCTATTCCCACCGACTCTTTCGGGTAGTAATGCTTAACCTGCCCACCCGCCGGCAACCTACCATAGCGTTCTTCAAATATCGCTATCAGATACGGCGCTATCTCCAGAAATGGCTTGTGCTCGTCTGTCCCCAGAGGCGCGAGAGCCTCTAGCCACTCTTTAGGCGCGCGCTTGTTGTAGAACTCTTTTTCCTCTTCCTCGGCAGCCACCCTGATTTGACGCTTCACGGATGGATCCGTGACGACCACAAAGTGCCAGGGCTGAAGGTTGGCGCCACTCGGCGCGGTAGCTGCCGCAAGGATACACTGCTCAATGATCTCACGAGGAACAGGACGATTGGAGAACTGGCGCACCGTACGTCTGCGTCGCATCTGTTCATAAAATGCAACTGCACGCTGTTTCATTTCATCGCTCGGATACTCATGGTAGTCGGCAAGCGGGATGAATTTCGGTGATGACACCAACGACTCCTTTCAAGTCGGTGTGGCGATCTGGATAATTGCCGTAGCCTACTTCAGTGCACTAAGAACCGGGCGAATTTCAGCATTGGCGGGACGCTGCTTGTAGTCCGATTCGATCTTGCTCCAGACGACGCGGCCTTGCTTGTCGATCACGTAAACCGCCGCATACGGAATGCCATAAATCTTCTGGCCTTGATAAGCGGGATCGAGCAGGCCGTACGCATCAATGGTTCGATGTTCAGGATCAGACAAGAGCGGAAAGTCAACCTCGCCTTTTCCATCCCGTGCAATCTTCTTTGCAAATTCACGACTCGTCTCGGGAGGATCGATGCTGATCGCATAGAGACTCACCTTTTCATCCTTCTTCAGGAACGATCGCAGACCGGCCAACTGCCGGGCGCAGAACGGTCACCAATAACCGCGATAAAAAACAAGTACAACCGGATTCTTTCCGCGCGACTCTGACAATTTGATTTGACGCCCATGCTGATCTTTGAGGGTGAAGTCTGGGGCCTCCGTTCCTGTGACAACAGGCGACTGGCGCTCCTGGGTTGTGCTCAACGCCCTGGAAAAGGGCGCTGAGGTATTAGCGAAAACCAGAATGAGCAGGCCTATTAGAATTCTCATTTTCGTATCCTTCTCCTCTTAAATGAATCTCTCACTGTGAAACTCGGCTCGTTCGAGACTAAGCAACTCAGTCATTTGAGTTCACGACCGCGCTGCCGCAGGACGATCCTGCCCCAGCAGTGCAGCCAAGGCAATGCGCACCCGTCATGACGCAATTACTGCTCAGCTTTAAATTAAAATGAAGCGACCCGACGCGATCTTATCAGACTTGATCGCTTACTGGCTCACCTGAGGGCGACAACTCCGCCAGTTGTTCCGGCGGGCACCTAAGACTCCCATATGAACAGAACACACAGCAATCACCGGCTCGCGGCTTGAGCACAGCCCCGCATCCTTTGCAGTCATAGAGAAAAAGACAGGCGTCAGTTGGCATCTCCGCTTCCTGCTGAAACGTGCACTCAGGACACGTGATTACCGAACGCTCTTGCACGGTGCCTCGATCTGCTTCCATCACGCCCCTTTGTGCTCGTGCTGACTCTCGACGGGCAGCCCGGCATCGATCCAGTCCTGCTTTCCCTCGGCATAGTCGCACGTTTGTGTAACCTAGCGCCGCCAATTCACGGGCAGCGTTTTCTGATGCATGTCACGTAGGACTTGCACAATAGACCACAATGTCCGCGTCTTTGGTGAGCAAGATTTGAGGAGCCAGTTCCGCTACTTGATCTGGGGGCAGATTGATCGCGCCCGGCAGATGCGCGTGGGCGTAAGCTGTTTTCGGCAGCGTCTCAACCAGCAAGAACTCCAGAACTCGACCAGCACAACGCGACCACGAAGCCGCTTTAGCGTTAGGGGCTCAGAGTTGATCCAGGTACCTGTTGCAAAAATCAGGAGCAGTCGGCGAATCGCTGGCGATAAACTCACCGTCAGACTCGATTCTCGGGCTGACTCCGTAGAAACGCTCCGCAAGGCCTGAAAAGCCGCGTGCGACGACTACAAAAGCCAGCACAACGACCAGAAATCCGATAGCGAGAATACTTTTCCAGTTCATTCGATTACCTTTTTCAATTTCTCAGGGCTGTCCTCCAGTCGAAGGAAGCAGTCGCCACTAATGAGTCCGGGAAATTGATCCGTTACGTCCGCCTGATATCCACCTCTCCCAAAGTACCCGTGGCCAGGCTCAAATCTCTTTCACCACGTGCCGCCGGCTTGAGCTTTCGGCAGCGTCGGCATTGACAAGTTTGCTGACTTCAATAACTGTGAACAGAGTCTCAGCTTGCCGCGGAACAGAAGTGACAACACTCTCTGAACCAAGTTCAGAGGATGCCAGGCACTATAAACGGGCCGTATTGTCTTATACAGCAAACTACTCGGACAATTCAGCCCGCCGATGTCGCGTCAGGTTGCCGTCACCATCATCAAAGCGCATTGATAGTTCCGGGACCAGATTTTCCAAGGAGTTAGACATGCCAAATCCGATACAAGATCTTTTCGCGTTCTTTCAGAAAAGTACGCTGCACGGCCGGTTTCCAATCTACGCGTTGATCTTCCTGTTGATTGCGAGCGTAGTCATTGCGGTATTCACCCTCGTGCGAGATTCCGAGCAACGAAATATTCAGAACGTTTACATGTGGCTAGCGCGCTTTTTCGTTGGCGGCATGTGGTATCAGCAGATGCTCTGGAAAATGCCACCCACCTTCACCGACAATCCGGATGGCAGTGGCGGTCTGGGCTACTGGATGGGCGAGATGGTCAAGTATGCCGCCTTCAAGCCCCATGCGTCGCTCGTAAACGATCTTATGCTGCCCCACTTCAAACTTTTTGCGTTCCAGGTGTGGGCTGGGGAGACTTTCATCGCAGTGTCGCTGCTGCTCGGATTGTTCACCCGACTCGGCGGACTCCTGGGCACGTTGATGGCCCTAAATCTCTGGCTTGGTCTTTATAATCGGCCTCACGAGTGGCCCTGGACCTACTTCTTTCTGATCTTGCTCAATGCCTTCTTCTTTATCTTTCGAGGAGGACGAGCTCTGGGCATTGACGCGTTCATTGCTCCGCGGACTCCGCCAACAGGGGGATTCGTTAAACGGGTGGTCTGGTGGATTTCGTGAGCTCGTAGGGTCGCCCTCGCCTGCGCGCTGTCGGTTAAGTTTGTCTTGTTGTTACTCTGAAGGTCTTCCTGAGATAAACTCGCGCCATAACCATTAGATTTTGTCGCTACAGAGCCAGGTCAAAATGTCTTTCGTTAATCCAAAAGTATCTGAACCTGGAAACGCATCGATGCCCGGTTTCGCGCTTGGCCTCGGATTAACTAATGAATGTAATCTGGCCTGCTCCTTCTGCTATCGCGATCCCACGCGCATTGATCGACTGACACTTGATGACGTGCGCGCGGTCATGAACCGTCTTCCTGTTCGCTCGGTGAATCTCGGCACAGGCGAGAACGGGATGCACCCAGATTTCCTCTCGATTATCGACTTCCTGCGAGCCCAACCCATCAAGCTTACGATCACCTCGAACGGCCATAGCATCGCGATTCTCGACGACGAGCACGTTCGCGCCTTCCACGATGTGGAATTCTCGCTGGACTATCCGACCGAAGTAGAGCAGGACGCGCAACGCGGCGTGGGCAACTGGACTTTGATCCGCAAGCAGGCGGAGCGCTGCTACCGTCTGGGCGTGCCGGTTACGATCATCGCGGTGATGATGAAATCGAATTACCTTAAACTAGCCCAGGTGGCACGCGTCGCCAAGCAGATGCAAGCGCCTTTGCGGGTGAATGTGTACCAATCGGTAAGGACCGATGCGTATGCTTTAACCTACGAGGAGTATTGGGAAGGCTTTCGCCGTCTGTTTGCCGAGACCTATGTGATCGGGATTGGCGAACCACTGGTACGGGCGATGGCGGGTTTGCCGCCGCCTGAGACTGAGTGCGGCTGCGGGGTAGCTACGATACGAGTAACGCCGCGTGGCACTACGCAGCCGTGCGTGTATTGGCCAGGCGTCGGCGAGCCACTATCCCATCTGCTCCACGCTGGCGAAGACATTCGCCAGACACCATCATTCGTCGCGGCTCGCATGCTGCCTCAGAAATGCGAACCCTGCCAATTTCGGGAAACCTGCCGTGGAGGATGTGCCGGACGCCGAATGCTGCAGGGGGCTTTAGACGAGCCCGATTGTTACTGCCCTGTAATTCGAGGGGCGCATCCGCTCTTAGAGATCAAGATGGCCCCGACGCGCGATATGCCCAAGTTTGGCAGCGCCTGCACGACAGTCGTCATCGCACTCGATTAAGTTCATCGCTCCAAACTTTACTCGCTAGAATTCGGATCGCTCCTAAATCTTCTGCCTGGCCGGAGGTGGAGAAGGCGGTACGGTCCTTGTTGACGTTGAAGAATCGGTGACATATTGTGCGAAAACTTAAGTCCATCCTCAAATACTTGTTGGCGGTATTCTTCGTGCTGGCGGGGTTCAACCATTTCGTTAATCCTACCTTCTATCTAGAGATCATGCCTCCCTATCTGCCGTGGCATCTGCTGCTCGTTTATCTGAGCGGCTTTTTTGAAGTTGCCCTGGGAATCTTGCTTCTGATAAGAAGGTTCATGCACATCGCTGCCTGGGGACTGATCGCGCTTCTGGTCGCAGTCTTTCCCGCCAACATTCATATGGCCATCCACCATGAGCTTTTTCCAGGATATCGCGCCATGACGCTGTGGTTAAGGCTGCCGCTTCAATTCGTGTTGATGGCTTTGTCTTATTGGTACACACTTCCTGTTGATCGGCGCGGCCGAAGTGGGCAAGAGCGTCTTCCTAACAATCCATCTGGGACGGCCTAGTGAAGAGGCTTTTAAGATAATCTCAAGAGAAAAACCAACTCAGTTGCGCAAGCTAACGAAACAACATACTGCACCAGTTCTGCTGTTCATCAGCCTTGCACTGATAACCGCCTGCGCAACCTCCAGCAGGATTGAGCCGACCAGCGCACCGTTGTCGGCGACCGCATTGCTGTCGCGCGACGACCGCATTGAAATTTTCGAGGATGTGTGGAAAACAATTAACGAGCAGTACTACGACCCATCATTCCATGGCGTCAATTGGCAGGAAGTCCACGGGCGCTATCGCTCTCGGGTCGAGGCCGCGAAAAACGATGTGGAATTTTACAGATTATTTGAAGAGATGCTCGCCGTGTTGCGCGATGCCCACACCGTTTTCATTCATCCGCAATCAAACACCGATAATAGTATTAACCCTCCGGGAAGCGTCGGAATATCGCTGGGAGAAGTCGAAGGTAAAACCGCAATTACGGCAGTCGAAGCGGACTCGGATGCCGCCCGTCTCGGCGTCAAGCCGGGAATGATCCTGCGCTCCGTCAACGGCAGATCCGTTGAGAAACTCTTCGCCGAAATTCGCTCCCAATTTGCCGGTTCATCTTCAGATAGATCAATGACGGGCGTCATGCACGGCGCGTTACTCTATGGCGGTTTTCTAGGTGCTTCAAGGACCTTCGGAATTGAAAAGTTTGACGGCAACTTATTCGATTTACCCGTTGTCCATTTCGGCACCCGTCCGTCGGACTCACCCACTCTACAGGCGAGTCGTTTGGCATCGGGTTATGGATACATCAAGTTTGATGTGTGGAAACCGCCGGTTGATGAGCAGTTCAGGCGGAACTCGCGAAGCTAATGGATACGTCCGGTCTGATTATTGACTTGCGCGGCAATGGGGGTGGTCAAACAGATGTACTGCTCAATATCAGCAGCAGCTTCTTCCCCAGAGAAACCAGTTTCGGCGGATTCAAAAAGAGGGCCAGCATTGTTGAAGAGATATTCACACACAAGACCGACCAAACCTACAATGGAGAAATTGTCATTCTTGCTGATGAGGCTTCAGCCAGCGCTTCGGAAGTCTTCACCGCTTCGATGCAAGAGCACTCTCGCGCACGCATCATCGGGCAACAGACTTGCGGCTGCGTGCTCAATCAGTGGACTAAAAAAGAGAAGGGCGGCGGTACGTTACGCTGGAGCGCGCGCGTGTATAGCTCGCCCGAAGGTCGCATCCTGGAGGGTACGGGTGTCATCCCAAACGAAGTAGTTGCACTAACGATTTCTGATTTGCGCCAGGGACGGGATGCTGCGCTTGAACTAGCGGAAAACTCGCTCACGGGCAGGCGGTGACATGGCTAAAATAAAAACCCTAATCGAAGATGAGCTTGGGGAGGAACGATGAAGACGGTCATCTTGCTGGTCATCTCGAATATATTCATGACCGTCGCGTGGTACGGGCACCTAAAGCACAAGAGCAAACCGTTGGTCTGAGTGATCTTGATTAGTTGGGCGGTTGCTCTTTGAGTACACCTTTCAAGTGCCGGCAAACCGCCTGGGTTCGCGAACGTTCACCATAACGCAATTGAAGATCATGCAGGAGTGCATCACACTGTTCGTCTTTACAGCAATGCCTACTTGAAGCCATCGCCTCTGTCGTAACCGGAGCACACGTTCAGAAAATCAGCTTAAGCCCAAATTGCAGCACGCGCGGGCCACCGTCGCCAAGACGGGGATTTCCAGCATCTACATCAGGCGTGCTTCCAATCGTGCCGAAGGCGCCGCTGTTAACCTGCACATTCGGCAGCGCGAAGTTGGGATGATTGAAGATGTTGAAGAACTCGGAGCGAAATTGCAAAGAAACTCGTTCATTAATTTTCGTGTTCTTGGTAACTGAAAAGTCAAATACGTTGAAGCGCGGGCCGACGATGATGTTGCGCCCCGCCGTGCCAAACGTGCCCGCCGCCGGAATCTGCCAGGCGGGAGTGTCGCCCGGACGACAAGTGCTTCTGCGCGTGCCATCAGCGTTTAGAACGCACGGATTGATCCACGCGCTGACCGTGCGCCCGCCCGCGTAGATATCACCGATGATGTTTGGACGATCGTTTAGCTCGCCCGTTAGGCTAACGTCCGCGCTGGTGAAGGGCGTGATTGGTATGCCGCTTGAGGAGGTAAGGATTCCGGCCAATTGCCAGCCTTCCGTCAAACGCTTCGGCAACCCTTCAAGCCGATTGGGCAGGAACTTCAAATCATAAACGAAGTTTGTAGTGAAGCGATGCCGCACGTCGAAGCTCGAAACCGCGCGTTCGGCCCGGGCGTTATAACTATCTTGCGGAAACGAAACGCCCCGCGTGCCCCCATAAATGCCATTCGAAGCGTCGTCAATAGACTTGGACCACGTGTAGGAAACGAAGGCCGTCAACCCACTCGACAGTCGCCTGCGCAGGTAGGTCTGTAGCGCGTTATAGTTGGAGTTCGCCGAGGTCTCAAAGTAGTTGATAAAGCTATACTGCGGAAAGCGCCCGTTGAACGGTCGGCGGCTTTGCGCGGTCCCCGCGCCAGGCACCGCTTGGTTAATGTCGCGAACGCGATACAGCTTCCTTCCCTGCGACCCGACGTACGAAACCTGGACAACAGTTCCTTCGCTAAGCGAATGCTGGAGGTTGACGTTGTAACTCTGGACGTAAGGCGTGCGCAGATTCAGATCGACGCCAAAGATCGGAAAGGGCGTCGGGGGCGCCGTAGTGCCGGGAAAAATCGCTACGCCGGGGCCGAAGGGCACGGTGGCCGTCGACGGGAAGGTCACGTTGAAGGTCCCTATCCCGGGCACAAAGTTGTTGCCGACACTGCCGGGGCCACCGTTCTGGAAACTGTGTGCGAGATAAAAGTCCTGCGATGGCGCATCGTAATAGATGCCGTAAGCGGCGCGCAGAACAGTTTTGCTTTTGCCCGTCAGATCGTAAGCCAATCCCAAACGAGGCGCGAAATTGTTGCGGTCTCGGCGATAAAGGCGCGGCAGATTAGAGTCACCGACCTGCACGAGCCCAACGGTCGGCACGAAGTTTGAGATTTGTTTGTGCGCGTCGGCAAAAACTCCTGTGTATTCATAACGAAGACCAAGATTGAGCGTCAGGCGCGGGTTCACTTTCCAATCATCCTGCGCGAACAGGCCGAGGTTGTGCGAGAAAGTGTCGCGCCGCGTGCCGCCGCGCAGAATCACTGTGCTGCTAGCCGCGGGAAATCCCGCGAGAAAGTTGGCTAGCGGGCTGAAGGTGACGGCTCCGACCGTGCTGCCGAGGAAGTTGATCTGCCCGCGTTTGAAAGTATCGTTCACCGAGTTGACGAGCGGACGCCGATATTCGGCGCCAAACTTGTAAGTATGCGCGCCGCTGGTCCAGGTCACATTATCAACCACTTGATACGCGCTGCTGACCCGACTGCGGGGCAGGTTGTTTGGTGAACCGAGTGGCACAAAACCAGTAACTGTAATTGTCGGCAGGCCGCCGCTGTTCAGGCCGGTGTTGAGGCCGATGCTGGACGGATCAAAGCTCGCATCGAGCGGACTAAAGCCTTGCGTAAAGCGATTGTAGCTCAAGCGCAATTCGTTGATGACCGCCGGAGTGGCGAGGTATTGGAAATTAAGACCGACGAGCTGAATGCGTGTCGGCACAACGGTTTGATATGCCGGAAGCGGCGAACCATTGCCGCTCGTCAGCGGGAAGACTTGAGTGCCCTGGCCGAAAATGTAGCGACCGCTCATGTTCAACTTGCTGGTTATGCGGTGATCGATCTTAGCAAGAAAATTATTACTTCGATTGCTGTTCGGCGCCCCAAACAGATAGTTATTCGTCCCGGAACTGTTTTCTGTCGGGAAGAGAGCCAGGAGACGCGTGCTCAGCGGATTTTCGGGCCGGCCATTCGCGGTGTTTAGAGCGCGTGCGGTGGCAATCGCCGCTGCGGAAGGCACCAGGACGGCAGCGGGAGAGAAGACGGATTCGCGCTGGCCTTCATAGCCGGCAAAAAAGAACGTGCGGTTGCGAATGATTGGTCCGCCGATAACCCCGCCAAAGTTATTGTTCTTGAATTCGTTTCTCTTTACTTCAAAAAAGTTTCGCGCATCAAAGTTGTCGTTGCGCAGGAACTCGTAAGCAGAGCCGTGAAAATCGTTGGTGCCGGCTTTGACAAGGATGTTAAGTACCGCGCCGGAGTTTCGTCCGTACTCGGCAGCACCCTGCGTCTGAATACTGAACTCGCCGAGCGCGTCGACCGGGAAAAGCGTCGCCGGCGCGCCGGTGACTCCGCCCTGATTGAATGATGGCTGGTTGCGAAACGAATCGTTATTGTCGACGCCGTCAATCAAGAAGATGTTCGATTTTTCGCGCTGGCCATTAACCGTAAATGAACCAAGCGAACCGCGCTGTGAACGTGGCGCCGCGCCTGGTGTGATCGTTGTCAAGCGGCGAAAATCGCGTCCATTGATCGGCAGAGATTCGACTTGCCGGTTGTTAATAACCTCCGACAAGGCGCTGCTGTCGCGCTGTAAGACCGGCGCTTGATCCTCGATGGTCACTTCGGCAGCCGCGCCCTGCACCGTAATTGCGACGTCCACACGCGTCTCGCTTCCCACGTCGACCTTAACGTGCGCCCGGTTTGCCGGGGCAAAATTCGCCGCCGTAATCGCGACCGTATACAGTCCGACAGGCAGTTCCGGAACGACATAGTTTCCGCTGTCGTCCGCTTCGACGTTGCGCAGCGCGCCGGTACCTTCATTTGTCAGCGAGACAGAAGCTTTAGGCACGACCGCGCCATTTGGATCAGTAACCGTCCCGACAACCCTGCCATTAATAGACTGGGAAAGTCCGGTGGCTGCGGCCATTAAGAAACAGACGACCACTAAGCTATTGAAGACGGTAAGCCTTCTCATTTGGACGTCTCCTTATAAATGTTGGGGCCGCATTCCGGCCACGAGTCTCTTTTTAACCGGCGTCAGTACAATCGGCGCTTTTTGGAAACACTTTGGAGGTCTCTGTTGGTACCCGACGATGCCTGCGAGGGAATTGAACAAAGAAATCACTTGACCCGGTTGCCAAGAACGAAACTCTCGGTATGCCGGCGATAGTATCACAGAATTGGTTTGTGTATTCGAAGGTGATCATCCGCCGTTCCGGCCGCTCTTTCTGAGCAAGGCTGTCATCCACCGTGTGCCGTAAGTTCATACTTAGTTCCAACCGAAGAGTTCTTCAGAGGTGTTAGGAACGTTCCAGGGCAACGCGGATAAGTGTCGTGAGAATTCGTCCTGCGGCGAGAAAGGTTCCGCGTAAGGTGCCCGAAACTTTCGACTGTCCTCCGGCGCGGCGGCGATGGTTCACGGATACTTCGAGGATGCGCAGGCCAGCGCGCGCGGACCGCATTTGCATCTCCAGATTCCAACCGTAGGTCTGCTCGCGCATCCCGAGAGATTCAAGCGCCTCGCGGCGAATGGCGCGGAAGGGACACATATCCGTATAGCGAACACCGTAAAGCGCGAGAAGGAATAAGCCAGCCGCTCGTCCGGCAAGAATCTGCTGCAAGTTTAGGCTGCCGCGCTCGCGACGCCCACGTGTGCGCGAGCCGATAACAAAATCGTATTTCCCTTCACTGATTGGTTCGACCAGGTGTTCCATCAACTCGGGGCAGTCGCTACCATCACCGTCAAGAAAAACAACGATCTCGCAATCCGTGGAAAGCGCTTGAACTCCCGCGGCACAGGCGCGGCCGTAACCACGCCGTGATTCCGGAATTACGTGTGCGCCCGCCTCGCTCGCACGGGCAGAGGTAGAATCTTCGCTGCCGTTATCAACGACGATCACTTCGTTTGCCGTCGCACGCGGGACACCGCGAACGACATCAGCGATGGTTTCTTCCTCGTTAAGGGCTGGAATAATGACTGAGACTCTCATCAACTCTCTCGGTCCTTCCCAGGTGATGGGCCAGAACCGCCGGATTCGCAACCCGCGAAAACTGTGAAGGCGGCAATTAGCACCAGCCTCAGAAGAAGCGCATTAGTATCATTGTTAGATTCTTACGGTACTCTTTGCGCCGATTCTCTTTGAACCTGGTGCACGATCCCTTTCGAGCGCAGGATCGATTCAGCCGCTGCGAAATAATCGCGCACGTCCGCCTGTGCGCGAATCCAATCCAGGTATCGGGCGATGCCAGCTTCCAGATCCACTTCAGGCGTGAAACCGAGCGACTGAATCCGGGTGATGTCCGAGATCAAGTGACGCATCTCACCGGGACGAAACTCTCCCGGAGCAGCGGGTTCAATATAAATGTTTAGAGCATTGGAGATTAGTCGGGCAACTTCGCGAATACTTGCGGCTTTGCCGCTGCCAACATTTACTGCCAGCCCGTCAAGCTTGTCCGTAGTGGCAGCTAGCAGATTTGCGCGCGCAATGTCTTCAACAAAGCAGAGATCTCGTGTCTGGTAGCCGTCCTCGTACAGCACAGGTTGTTGATTAGTTAGCAGCTTAATGCAGAAGATAGCGATCACGCCCGTGTAAGGATTGAAGATTGACTGGCGCGGTCCATACGTGCATGAGTAGCGCAACGCGACTGCCGGAATGCCTGTCTGCCGCGCCCACGTCAGGACCAAACGCTCCTGATCGACTTTCGTAATTGCGTAGACAGTTTCCCCGCCAATCGGAGCCTCTTCAGGTGTCGGTGCGGAAGTAGTTTCTGAGCCACATTGCGGGCAGTGTACTGAGAAATCTCCGGAACTGAGTTGCTTGACCGCGCGCACAGTGGGAAATACCAGGCCATGTTGCGGGCAATTTGCTGCGCCTTCGCTGTAAACGGCCTGCGAGGACGCGACCACGACTTTTTTCACCGGCAGACATTCATCGCGAATGATTTCCAGCATCTGGGCAGTGCCAAAGCTGTTGACTTCAACAAACTTTCCGATTTCCGGCATGTACCCGCCATAGGCGGCTTCATGAAAGACAACATCGATATTGCGTAGCGCCGCGGCTGTGGCTGACCGATCGCGAATGTCGGCCTCAATAAACTCCGCTGTTGCAGGTATCCAGGAGGGCCTACCATTTCGGTGGGTTTGCGGCTCAAGATTGTCGAGAATACGCACCAACCAGCCTTCCCGAATCAACAGGTCAGCGATGTGTGATCCAATCAGTCCGGCTCCACCTGTTACCAGTGCTCGCACGTTTTTATCCAAGTAATCATCAGTCCGTCGATTCCGCTATCTACGGCGAAGCTTCTTCCTGAGTTTGCTCCGTCAATTTGAGGAGCAGACTGCGTGCCAGTAGTTCGATCGCAAGGAGCAAGGCGAAGGGCAGATAGATGGCGGTGTTCAACCAAAACATCTGTTCAGGCTTGTCGCCCAGCCAGCTCCCGTAAAGAACAAAACTCGCGGCAGTAAGATAGAACAGCGATAGGCGTGGCACAAAGCACAGAAACGGGACGAGCCACGCAAAGTACCAGGAGAAGTGTGGCGCGAAGAGTAGGATAACAACGGTGGCAAGCACACAGGTCCGCCTAATATAGCTATCAGCATGCTGCTCCGCCTTGAAGACTGACCAGGCGGCGACACTAATCATAGTTATGAGAGCGAAGATCAGGAACGCCGTATTCGGAATGCTTGTGCCGACAAGCTTACGCGCCACGCTCAGTAGATAGAATTGCTCGCCGCTCGCCAGACCTTGTTCCGTTACATAGGCAGGCAAGAATCCCAGCACCGCGACCGGGCCGACGCTCAGGTAGGGCAGATAGGCAACTACAACGGTAATCGTTAGCGCCAAAGGCATCTTCCAGCCCCAGCGTCTGTAAAGCGCGGGAAACAGAGCCAATGGAAAAAGCTTTACGAGGGTGGCGCACGCCAATGTGATTCCTGCTAAAGCCTCCGCCTTTCGGCGTCGTTCTAATAGCGCCAGCGTGATGAACGCTACGGCCACTGCATCGACGTGACCGCTGCCGGCAAACTCCCAAACGATCAAAGGATGCCACGCGTATATCAAGACGCGCTGTCGCGACACACCGAATGAAGCGAGCAACTGAGCGATGGCCCAGATCGCGATAGCCTCAAAGCCCAACATGGTTGCCTTCATCCACGTCACGGATTCACTTATACGGGTCGCCAGTAAATAGATGGCCTGGGCGAGGGGAGGATAGATCGTGGTGGCATAATCGCGGCGGTTGATCTTTGGATAAATCTTGTCATCACGAAGCTGTGCCAGTGACGGGTCGGCGGGAATGTAGCGGTAGGGGTTGATGCCCGCAGCCTGAACACGACCGTCCCATACGTATCGGTAAATGTCGTCCGAGAGGTAGGGCGGCGAAAACAAGATGCTCAGACGAAAGAGGACGGCGAAGAGAATTACGATCAGGAAGAGTGACCTGGCCAGTCGTGCTCGCAAGATCACCCAGGAGGCGACGAAGTAAAGTATCGCCTGGCAGGTAGTCAGTTTGAGGAACCAAAGTATGTCCTTAGTGCCTTCTGCACGGAGACCAACACGGTAAAGCACAAGCGACGTCACACCCACCACTACAAGCGTGACCGTGATCCACCTGAAGTTCCTGCCTGTGGAAGTAGGAAGGGGTGGCTCCATTAGATTCTGGTACGTCCGGCTAACTCTGGGAAGATGCGCTGCGATTCGATGAGCGTAGCAAGATACCGGCGAGTATGCGGCGCAGGGTAATTACCGTCCTGCCGACGCGATAAGAACAACTCTTCGCAAAGTTGATTGAGCGTCGCGCCGTCGTCAACATCGTACCAGAGAGGAAGCATCTCGACCTCAAGCCCGATCTCGGCAGCCCGCTCAAGAGTGTGGGCGAGAACCTCCGCCGTGCTCCAGGCAATTCGGTCAAACAATCTGGAATGGGCATTCTTGAGGCCGATCAGGCAATACCCGCCATCCTGACTGGGGCCGAGCACGACTCGATCTCCCTCCTGCGCCAATAATGAGGCAGCGGTTATCAAAATTTGCCCCGGTAGCGTTGGGCTATCGGAGTTAATCAGGCACACGGATTGAAATCCTATGTCGAGCAATTCGGCAGCGGCACCCACAAGCCGGTCGCCGAGCGTTTCACCGCGCTGAGCTAACAACTTGAAGCCACTGGGAAGCAGACCATGTAACGAGGTTTCAGCACCTGCGGGAGTGTACAGCAGCACACCTTTCGTCCGACCCCTGCTTAAAGAGGCCACGTTTGTAGTCATGTCACGCAGAAAGGACATGCTTAGTGTCGCCGCTTCTTCTGAAGTCAGCGGTGGAGTGAGGCGGGTTTTCACCGCGCCGGCGAACGGCACCTTAGCCATTAATGCGAGAGCACAGCTCGGCCTATTCGGCAGTGGACTGGGTACGGGATCGATGTTCATTCAGTAGGAAAAAACTATTCGTCGAGACTGACAAATCGCTGCTTATTTGAATCAAATGTTCGCACCGGAATCATCTGAACAATGATCATTGAAACGAATACGCCGATAATTATTACCGGAATCAACCGCACGGCGACTCGAGCGCAGGCGCGCAAAAAATAAAGAAAGTCTGCCGGGCGACCTTCTGATTGCCAATCATCGACGTCACAGTGAACCTTTTCAACCGCGGTCTGTTAGACCATTACGGCTTCCGAGCCGTGACAATGATCACTTGCGCTGGAAAACTCATGTGACCATTCGGAAAGAATTTTCGGGCGGTATCTTTTACGGCCTGCGCAACCTCAATGGCTTTTTCCTCGGGAAGACCAGCTAGCTTCTCTCGGAGCGTTGCGGATGTCCCAGAGCGCAGCTCCCAAAACTCATCGACAGAAATCGCCGCCTCAATCCGAAACTTTAGTAAGCGTTCACGAACCTTCGTCGCGCCGGCTTCGGACAGAATGCGGGCGAGTTTACTTGGTTCGGCGAAGCGAAACGCGCCAGGCGCTTCCGGGTCAGCGGGGGGTGTCTCAACATAGCGCGACATGATCTCAGTTACGACATAGAAGAATGGGTTGAGTTCGCTCTTGTGCCACACGACGAGCGCTAACGCTCCGCCCGGCTTTGTTACGCGCAAGATCTCGCAGAAAGCAGCACGCGGTTCCGGAAAAAACATGGCGCCGAACCGGCTAACTACGACGTCGAACGAGTCATTACCAAAAGGAAGCGAGTCAGCCGCACACTGCCGAAAAGTAACGTTCGTTATTCCACGACGACGTGCTTCGCTTTCAGCGGCCTCAACCATCCGTGCTACAGCGTCGGTGCAAATGACCGCGCCTGTTGGCCCAACCGTCTCTGCGATCGTAAGCGAAGGCTCTCCCGGACCACCAGCAATGTCAAGCACTGATTGCCCCCTAACGATACCAGCATGCTTAATAAGTGCGCATGTAACAGGAGGGAACATTTTACAAATGATAGCGCTGTGCTTTTCCCAATATGGCGCTGATTCGGCCCACTCCCGCATAGTGTCATTTGACTGAAGATGGCTCATGGCTTCAATTTAACTTCTGGTCCCCCACCAGGTCGCATCGTCGCGGCAAGAATGCCCCGCACTACGAATAATTCGTTTACCCACACCGGTGCCGGGCACTGTTCGGTCACTCGATCGAGGGTCATAGAAATTATCTCTGCCAATCTGCTGGTCGTAAATGCTGAGTTTGCGTGAGCGCTTCACGCTACAAAGAAAGTGTTATCGCCATATTCTGAAATAGTACCAGAACCACTTCTTATAGCGCGCAAGGCCTTCGAGTATGGCTCAAAACCGGCTTGCTGGTTAACTTGCGTCAGCGTCGGATACACGTGATCATGCTGCCTAATGCCGTGATTGATAGTCGCTTTTTCATGGCCGACGACTTCGCGAATGAGCTCGCCTGAATGCGCGGCGACGGATGTGCGCGTCGACAATCTCGTTCGTCAGAATCACGTGGCCGTTGAATATGCATGAGTGTGCCGCTCCGAGCGTCATCCGGCAGTGCTTATCTTCTGGACCGCCTGGGGCCCGGTTTGCAAAGAGGAGCGCCCCACTTCAACGGTTTAGCCGCTCTCTATGAACCAGGAGGCGTGCGCGTGCTGGGCATTAACATTCAGGACAGCAAGCACAAAAGCCGGAATCAAAGATTTTGGATTCAGCACTCAGTGGCCCGCGATGCCGACGCCAGCGTGGCAATGCTTTATGAAGTTACCGCCACGCCGACCGTCATCTTTTCCGATCGTGAGGGTACTCTGCTGGCTGAGAAAGCGTAGCGTTGGGTTTTTAGAGCGACTCGGGCGAACGCCATCATATAATGGGTGCCGCCGGTAATTGAGCAAGCTCGCGCCGGTAAATCCAATAAGTGCAAGGGAGATCGGGATCAGTGATGTTGAAGGTCGGGATCGTTCAGGCAGGACCTGTGTTCATGGACCTCGAAGCCAGCGTCGCCAAGGCCATTGGGCTAATTGAGCAAGCCGCCAAGCAAGGACATAAACTTATCGTCTTTGGTGAAACGTGGCTTCCCGGTTATCCCGCATGGCTTGATTACTGTCCGGGTGCCGCCCTGTGGGACCATGGGCCAACGAAAGAAGTCTTCGCCCTGCTTCGTCAAAACAGTCTAATAATTCCTGGCCCCGAGTCCGAGATGTTGGCCGCAGCCGCCGCTGACTATGGTGTTGTTCTTGTCATTGGGGTCAACGAGCGCGTGGATCAGGGGCCGGGCAACGGAACACTCTATAACACTCTGCTAACCTTCAATTCGGATGGTTCTTTGGTCAATCATCATCGCAAACTGATCCCGACTTATACAGAAAGACTTATCTGGGGACAGGGAGGCGGAGCAGGTCTCAAAGCAGTTGACACATCCGCTGGCAGGGTCGGCGGGCTTATTTGCTGGGAGCACTGGATGCCTCTTGCGCGGTATGTATTGCACACGTCTGGCGAACGGATCCACATAGCCGTCTGGCCCACCGTTCACGAGATGCACCAGATTGCCAGTCGTCATTATGCCTTTGAAGGCAGATGCTTCGTGCTTGCGGCAGGACTCTTGATGAAAGTCAGCGACCTTCCCTCTCAATTGAACGTCGTGCCGGAACTCGCTGATAAACCGGATCACCTGCTACTAAGAGGCGGAAGCGCCATCATCGGGCCCAGTGGACGCTACATCGTCGAGCCGGTATTTGATGAGGACACGATTCTGAGTGCCGAGCTTGATTTCAGTGAAATTGATAAGGAACAGATGACTCTCGATGTTTCCGGGCATTACGATCGCCCAGATTTGTTTCGAGTCGAAACTAAAAAACAAGGCCAACGTTGACGCAAAACAAGCATTCATTAGTGCTCGGAGCTATCAGTGAATATCAGACAAGAAGTGAACATCGTAAGTCCGCAGTTTAAGGCGAACCCGTTCCCGTTTCTCGCGGGTCTGCGAGCGTCTCAATCGGTTTACCGCACTACGCTTCCTGACAAGACGCCCGTCTGGTTGATCACGCGCTACGCGGATGTCGCGGCGTTGCTTAGAGATGAACGCTTCGTTAAGAACCGGCGCACCGCGATGACAGCGGAACAGCTTCGCAAGATGCCCTGGGTGCCGCCGATGTTCCGGCCGCTGGAGCGCAACATGCTTGACCTTGATCCCCCTGATCACACGCGCCTGCGAGCACTGGTGCATAAGGCGTTTACGCCCAGCCTCATCGGACAGATGCGCGAGCGAATTCAAACTTTGGCAGACGAACTACTGGAACGCGTCGCGCGCAAAGGTGAAATGGATTTAATCGATGATTACGCGCTGCCGCTGCCGATGACGATCATTACCGAAATACTGGGTGTGCCCACAAGAGACCGGGATAGATTTCATAAGTGGTCTCAGGCCGTCGTGTCTCTCACCTCACCCAAAGCAACCTTGCGCGTCATCCCGGGCGTGTGGATGTTTATTCGGTATCTACGAAGATTTTTCAAGGAAAGACGTAGCGATCCTCAAGATGATCTGGCCAGCGCGTTGATCCAAGCTGAAGAGGCTGGTGATAAGTTGAACGAGGACGAACTGCTGGCAATGGTCTTCCTCCTGCTCATCGCCGGACATGAAACTACAGTTAACCTAATAGGCACCGGGATGCTGGCGCTCTTAGAGCATCCTGACCAAATGGACAAGCTGCGCCGAAATCCAGCGATGATCAAAATCGCGGTCGAGGAACTGCTTCGTTACACTTCTCCCGTCTTCATGTCGACCGAGCGTTATGCCCGCGAGGATGTGAACAGTCAAGGAGTAACCATCCCGCGCGGCGGGATGACGCTCGGAGTGCTCGGATCGGCTAACAGAGATGAGACGGTTTTCGAGAACGCGGATTCGCTGGACGTTACTCGTGAGCCCAACAAGCATTTGTCGTTCGGGCAAGGTATACATTTTTGCGTCGGCGCGCCGCTGGCCCGCTTGGAAGCACAGATCGCCATCAACACGCTTCTACGGCGGATGCCAGATCTCCATTTGAGCGTCGCGACCGACTCCTTGCGCTGGCGTCCAAGCATGATTTTGCGCGGACTTGATTCACTGCCGGCGGCGTTTGGAGTCACGGCACCCTTGAAGAATTAAGCGGGTCCGAGAAATGTCCCGGCTGCCTTTGAGGCATCTTCCTGCGAAATCCTTGACCGGGTTTAGACCAATCAACACTCGTGCTTTCACCAATGGTAAACTCAGCATGTCTTAAACCCATGTCTTACACCCATCCCTCACGACCACCAGTGACGCAAAACAAAGGTGGGTGTGTCTGGGCGCGTGACAGATAGCAAAGAAATGGCAATCGTCAAACGAGAGCTATCTAGAACATTCAAAGACTTTTTCGACTCGGAAAAGTCGAGCGGAATCCTGCTGATTGGTTGTACGATTGTTTCGCTCATAATCTCGAACTCGTTTATCGGGGCGAAATATCTCAGTCTCTGGCAGACGCACGTCGGCGGTCTGAGCATCGAGCATTGGATCAACGATGCGTTGATGGCGATCTTCTTTTTGCTGATCGGTCTGGAGCTCGAACGCGAGTTTTACGTCGGCGAATTGTCCGACTTCAGAAACGCGCTTTTGCCGATCTTTGCAGCGACGGGCGGTATCTGCGTGCCTGCGCTGATTCACTTCATCCTCAACAAGGGCACCTCAGCGCAAGCAGGGATTGGTATCCCGATGGCGACCGACATCGCTTTTGCCTTGGGCGTTCTCGCGCTTTTGGGAAGCCGTGTACCCGCTTCGCTGAAAGTCTTTTTGACTGCGCTGGCCGTGATGGACGATTTAGGCGCGATCATCGTTATCGCAATTTTCTACACGGCGAAACTTACCATCGCCTATTTAATCGGCGCGATTGTAGTTTTTGGATTGCTCGTCATAATCAATCGTCTTTTTCGTTTAATGAATCTAACCCCGTACCTCGTCGGTGGTGTTTTGATGTGGTTCTTGATGCTGAAGTCAGGCGTTCACGCTACGATTGCCGGAGTCCTGCTAGCCTTCGCCATCCCTTTTTCACACAAAGAAGACGATGAAGCATCGCCTTCGCACAGACTCGAACACTTTTTGCATAAACCCGTCGCCTTCATTATCCTGCCGATTTTCGCCTTAGCAAATACAGGTATCGTCCTTGGTGGGGGTGCGGTGCAAAGTCTGTCGGCAAATAATAGCCTGGGAATTATGTCAGGCCTCCTAATCGGAAAGCCGATTGGAATTACTCTTCTAAGTTTTACGGCAGTTTCAATCGGCGTTTGCCGCCTGCCGCTCGATCTGAACTGGAAGCACATTTTCGGCGCAGGCCTCTTGGGCGGCATCGGATTCACGATGTCAATCTTCATCACGAATCTCGCTTTTGCCGGTGATGTTGAGCTTATAACCGCCTCCAAAATGGCGATATTACTTGCCTCATTAACGGCCGGAACAGTCGGTTTTCTGTGGCTCAAACTGCTCGGCAAACCGGTGCAAGATGACGATGACATAGACGTCATGGATTTTGAGACCAATTAAGTCACGCTTGACGGAGTCTTTCTCAGTGAGGCGCGGGGTAATGGGATTTGGGTCAACACAGTATTCTACACACCGCAAAAATCTTGCGATTGTCGAAAGGTCTTCCTATGGTAGTAGAGATCGCTGATAGCTTAGAACGATATAGAACAGTTCTTGCCTCTTGCTGGACGAAATGATCACGGACGGATTGGTCAAGCTCGGAAGAGTGCGAGTTATTCAATACAAAGAATGATGAGAAAATAACGCGACGATGCGACGTGAGCCACTTTTCCAAGTGGCCAATACCTGGAAAAAAAACCAGGAAACGACCGGTACCCGATGGTAAGGAATGGGAAGGAACGGGAAAACCTTGAAATCTCTTGGTGGCTGCAACTTTCGAAAAGGCAAATGCTTCCGTTTTTGCCGAGAGTCCGTTGACCACATTGTCGCCAAAGAACACGACAGACTTTTACTGGACCAAACGAATCGTCCTACGAAGCACGCTCCCAATTCGCAGATTCTTACTACATGTGTTTGCTCTATTGTTGGCGCAAGCGGGCCTATCGTATAAAATGCCCACGTTCGGCGGTGGAATTTCAGTAATCTCTGGTCCAATAATCCGCGTATCCTATTGATAATAAAGGGTTTATCGCCCGCTTGGCTCAGCAATCGAGCTATCACTCGTAAGGCTTTCCGTTTCTATGATTTACAGGTACTTCAAAAGCACGTTGCGCTGTTCTTGGGCGGCGCAAAAATAGACACTCTGCGGTTGCTGCATCGTTTGTGTCCTAGTCGATAATGCCAAACCTCAAACAACCAGGCTGAAGGGCTTCTCCTGTCCGAAGGGAGGAGAGAACGAAGCGGCGTGAACGATTCTTCCGTTTGTTGTGTGCTCGAGTGGCTCATCAATAGGCAATCGCCCCTTTGAAAATGCGGTCAGGCCCGAGGGTTGAAAACCTTCCACTCGTTGACCGCCGCGGCAGGCCAATCTATCATTGAGGTATGAACCAGCAAGTGACAATCGAAGAGCATGAGATGCCGCCCGAAATGGCGCGAATCTTTGAGCAAGGTCGGCGCAATCTCTTTTGGTTCAGTGAGAACGCTGAGAAGCTTGGAGTATATAAACGGTATCGTGGCCGTTATGTAGCTGCCGCTGGGGGCGAACTCTTTGTCGCTGATACTCCCGAAGAGGTCAGACACCTCGCCCAGGAAAAGCATCCCGACGAAATGCCCCACGTACGCTACATCCCGCGTGAAAAGCGGTATCGTATCTATGCGTGTTAATGGAGCCTGGCTCCCCGGCGAAGATGAAGTAATCAGGCCCCTCGTCCCGGGTCTCGTGCGCCTGGCTAACGATCAATGGCTGGAAGTCTCTTTCCTGCTGGATGCCGGCGCAGATCGTAGCGTTTTTAGCTCAGACTTCTTAAGCCTGCTTCAGCCGCTGAAGAAAGCCGGCACCGAACAGATTCTTCTTTCCGGTGTCGGCGGTGCTGCTGACTCGATCACAATAGAGACAGCTATTGCGTTCGTCAGGGATGACGGACAATTGGTGACGGTCAGCGGAACTTTCGGCGTGTTTTCCAAAGGTGAAAGCGCCGACCTGTCGGTGCTCGGCCGCGACGTAACAAATAACTTCAGCGTTATTTACGATTATCCTGAGCGGACCATCGCCTTACTTGCGCCACCACATTCCTACGAAATCACGAGTCCATCTTGAGGGATTTCTCAACGCAAAAGGTAAGGCTCTCAAACGTTGACTCAATTGTGGAGAAACTTACTCAATCGACCGGTGGGATCGAAGGAACGTCTGCTAGTCTCGTTCGTGTTTGGCGCATGCTTTGGTCAGAAGATCACTGGAAGCCTTGCTCGAAAGGTCTATGCTCTCGGTCGGCCTCATTCATAAAATCGTCTTAGGGGGCAATTCTGCGAGACTTTTTCGAGTCAAGTCCCGAGATCCTCACCCTCGATCGAAATCTGCGAGCGGAGGATGCCCCGGTTTGGGGTCGGTTAAACTATTGATACAAATGGGTCTGGTAGGCGCGTGGTGATTTGAACCCCAGAGCCCTACCGTGTCAAGGTAGTGGTTTGCTCTTAACAAACCTGAACGGTTGTCAATACGATCGAGCGTTTGCCCTACTAGCGGACAATTTGGCACACGACATTCGGGCAGTTTGAAATCCCACCGAAAACTCTCTAGGGAAGTACCGCCGTTGCGATTGTTGGAAGCCTAAGGG
>JBPCMM010000243.1:0-13482 GCA_051002255.1 Pyrinomonadaceae bacterium | reverse complement strand
CTTCTGGACTTGGATCACAGCGTGCGAATGCTATTTCGCCCCGGATTCACGACGTTGTCTTCAGCCTCCACTATTTCGGGTCGCGGTGTGGGTTTGGACGTAGTGGAGACCGCAGTCGAACATGTAGGAGGAGAGCTTAGAGTCTCCAGCCAATCAGGGCGAGGATCAACCTTCGAGATTCGGCTACCGGCAACGTTTGGTCTCCTCCGGTCGACTATGGTTGCCTCGGGGGGTAACAGCTTCTGCATAGATAGCGACCACGTGGTCAAGATTGAAGTGATCGCAGCCAGTCAGATTGAGAAGTCCGAAAATAAAGAGGCCCTGCGCTCTGAAAGCGGAGTTGTGCCTGTTGTTCGGTTGCGTGAATTGTTGGGACAGCCAGCTGATGAAACAGTGTCCACCGATCTGGTCCATATCATCACTTGCGAGTTTCCCGAAAAAGGTCGCCGGGACGACAAGCACCGAAAAGAAAGCGTTGTCATCGTCGTTGACAAGGTGGTGGGAAGTGAGGAAGTTCTGGCACGAAATCTTGGTCGTCACTCCTCACGCTGGCCGGGGATTGCCGGAGCTACCGAGTTGCGCGACGGTACGGTCGCTCTGGTTCTTGATCTTCCCCGGCTGATTCAGGGCGTGGTGACGGACAATTAGTGGTAGTTTCTTAAAAAAAAATAAATGTACAACAGTTAGGCATGTCGGCTGGTTCAGAAATGAGAGAAGTGCCTTGTGAAAAAAGACTTTTGGGGTCTCAGCTTCATTGCGCCCAATCCATCTTCGGGTGCATCGTGTGCCAGTTAGTGGCGCGCTCGAATGCCAGTGCCACTCGCAACGGTGCGCCTTCGTCGTAAAGTCCGCCAGTAAACATAATCGATTGCGGCAACCCCTTGGGAAAGCCGCATGGAACGCAAACCGCCGGATGCCCGGTGAGATTTGTAATTAGCAGACTCGCGCTCCCCGGCGCGGGCGAAATAAGAACGTCCCACTTCGACATCAGCGCGTCCATCTCGCGCATCAACAACGTGCGTGCCCGCTGCGCCCGGATGTACTCAACTGCCGGAATGAAGCGGGAGCTGCGGAACGTGTTGGGCCAATCCCCCGGCTCCTGACCGGAGAGTTGGTTAATCCCGCCGCTCCGAGTGAGATCATCGAAGGCGGCCGCTGCTTCGGCAACGAGGATGATACGCAGGGCGGGCGTTGAAAACCCGGGCAACCCTATGGGTTCAAGTTTGGCGCCTGCATTTCTTAAAGCGTCCAGGGCCGCCTGGTAAATTGCCTTTCGCTCAGCGTCTTGTTGTTGATCAAACTCCGCTTTCAGATAACCAATCCTCATGCGACTGAGGGGCGACTCAGGCGCCCAATTAAACGGAACATCCTCTACTGTTAGATCTTTTTCATCTGGTCCATAGGTGGCATGCAAGGCTGCGGAACAATCCTCAACGCCCCGGCAGATAGGGCCGATCTTGTCCATTGTCCAACTGAGTCCCATGGCGCCAAAACGACTGACACGACCGTAAGTCGGGCGTAGGCCCACAACGCCGCAACGCGAAGCAGGCGAAATTATTGAACCCAGCGTTTCCGTTCCTATTGAAAACCCCACAAGTCCCGCGGCTGTCGCCGCGGCCGGTCCCGCTGACGAACCGCTGGACCCGGTTCGCTCTTCTTCAATCTGCCAGGGATTTCTTGTCGTTCCTCCGAACCAGCGACCGCCCTGAGCCAGTGCGCCCATCGAAAGTTTGGCCACCAGAACCGCGCCTGCATTCTCCAGTCGGCTTACCACGGTGGCGTCATAATCGAATACTTGGTCCCGGTAGGGTTCTGCTCCCCAGGTGGTGCGAATGCCCTTTGTGGCGAAGAGATCCTTCGCACCCCAGGGAATGCCATGCAGTGGTCCGCGATATTTTCCTTGTTTAATTTCGCGGTCGGCTTTTGAGGCTTGCGCAAGTGCGAGCTCCTCCGTCAGCGTGACGGTGCAATTGAGTTTTCGTCCGTAACGCTTCAAGCGTGCGACATACATCTTCGTAAGATCGATTGAGGAAATCTTGCGGTTGCGGATCAAGTCCGCAAGTTGTGGCACAGTGGCAAAAGCCAGATCTTCGACGGTATTGAAGGTAAGCCTCTCAATCTTGTGAAGCTTGAAGGTGACGGCCTTGACGTTGAATCTCTTTCCGGGCAAGGCGGGATGAAACAGGGTGGCAGGCTCGGTGTCGAGCGGAACATTTATCTTGCGAAGCGTTTCGTAGCGCTCAAGGTTTGAGTTGACGTTCTGCAGAGCCATTTGCTTCTGCGCGTCTGACAGTTCAATGCCTAACAGTTGCTCGGCCCCTCGTAACATTTCCTTCGTCACACGCAGAGGAGTCGGCGAGGGAGCCGGCGAGGGTGAAGCTGAAGCCACCGGGGTCGGCGAGGGTGTTTGCGCGAGTGCAGAGATAATCTGCAGATGGGGAGAGGTAACAGTCGCAGCGCCGAGAGCGGGAATGAGTTTCACAAACGTGCGCCGGTTCAAGCCTTTGTCGGTGGCAACTACAGAACTTTGTCTTGTCTTTCCTTTTGTCACGCGGAATTGTTTCCTCTTCATTCTCGTCTCCTACTTGAAGATTTGAGGGCTACCGATTTGCCCGCGCGGTTCAGGGCCTTAAGGTTTAAAAATGATGCGCGCGGAAAACCTATGGCAGCCACATCCGCTGATTCACTGCCGCGGAGAAGGATTGCCATACTTGAGCTTCACAACTCTGGTTGGGCGAAATCTCTGTAACGTCACAACAAACATGTTGTCGTATTCTTGCTCAGGAAGTTCTGGAAGGGCTCCTCCGCCAAGAGCCGACATTACGGCGGGCACGCTGTTGCTGTGGCCAGCAACGAACACCACGTCGCCCGAGTGGTGTGACTTGATTTGCCTAACCAATTCTTCAACATTGCGAGCGTCGAGCTGGTTGACCTTAAGCCCCAAACGATCTGCGAGTGGACTTGCGGTCCCTTGTGTCCGCAAATACTGCGTAGCATAGATGGCGGTAATTCCCGACTCGCCCAACACACGGACCAGAGTCTGCGCCCGTTCCTGTCCGGCGGGGCTCAGAGCTGGGTTAGGATTGTCTGGCTCGATGTTCTTCTCGGCGTGGCGTACAAGTATTACGGTGGTAACCGGTTGACCGCCCAGGAAGTACCCCCCTGCCATGAGACCGGCCAGCGCGCCCGCGACAACTAGAAACCCAACCCATAGATTCGCCCACAGCCGGTTCTTTAACATAAGGATCGCTCCGAATGATTAATTGCTGGAAGAACGTGAAGGACAGGTATAACAGTACGACTGGCCGCCGATTCGCGCGGGATTATAGCGCAGGTTAAGTAGTTCCGAGCCAGATGTGGTGTCATATGCATTGGAGCGCGGAAGGTGGTAGTCTATTTGTAAAAACCACGCCGACAAAATGATTCTGTTCCTAAACCCGTAACAGATATCGGGTGCAATTATTAGGAGGATGAAAAGAAGTTGGAGCAGAGAAGCACAACCGAGCTATCTGAGCTAATTGCCGAGAATTTCGGAGCCAACGCGACCTATGTTGAAGGGCTGCTTGGACGTTTTCGCAGCAATCCAGAGTCGGTTGATGAATCGTGGCGAGCGTATTTCACGGAATTACTGGGAGGCGATGGAGCGGGCGCCCCCGAAAACGGACGCAATGCTTCCGCTTCTCAGGTCGCGATTGAAACATCCGCCAAAGACGCCGCTAAGACTGACGCACCGGCAAATGCAGACGGCTCGGCAACCGCAACCGCGGCAATAGCTCCCGCGGTTGAGCACGTTACCACTACACCCGCTCCGAACGCTGAGAGTCATGCGGAAGTGCTTGCGATTCGAGGGGCTGCTCTTAAGATCGTGGAGAACATGGAGGCAAGCCTCTCGGTTCCCACAGCCACTTCGCAGCGTCGGATACCGGTAAAGCTTCTTGATGAGAACCGGCGGATCATCAACAAGTATCTTGCGGAAAACGATCGGGGCAAGGCGTCCTATACGCACCTGATTGCCTGGGCCATTTTGCGCGCCCTCGATGAGTATTCGCCTTTAAACGACGCCTACGAAGTGGTTGATGGGAAGCCGTCGCGTCTGCGCCGGGAGAGCGTTAATCTGGGTGTGGCGATCGATCTGGAAAAGAAGGACGGCACCCGGACTCTGCTGGTCCCAAACATCAAGAATGCGAACAAGCTGCGCTTCTCTGAGTTTCTGCAGGCTTATGACAGCGTGGTAAAGCGGGCGCGCGAAGGAAAACTGCAGGTAGCTGATTTTCAAGGCACAACCATCTCGCTGACAAACCCCGGAACAATCGGTACCGTTGCCTCCACGCCGCGGCTGATGGCCGGACAATCAGTAATCATTGCCACTGGTGCGATCGAGTATCCGGCCGAGTATCAGGCAATGGCGCCGGAAGCTCTGTCGCAATTGGGCATCAGCAAGGCGATTACAATTAGCAGTACCTACGACCATCGCATAATTCAAGGTGCTGAATCCGGTGCCTTCCTCGCAAGGCTCCACGAATTGCTTGTTGGACAACACCAGTTTTATAGTGGAATTTTTTCCGACGTAGGGATCCCTTATCCTCCCCTTCGCTGGAGTCTCGACCGCAATCCCTTTTTCACTCCGGGCGATCACGTTCGCGAGCAAACAATCAAAGAAGCCAGGGTGATAGAGCTAATCAATGCTTACCGCGTTCGCGGGCACTTGATTGCCGATGTAGACCCGCTACACGCGATGCCGGTGCTCTACCATCCCGAGCTGGATATAGAAACCTACGGACTGACCATCTGGGATCTGGATCGAGTGTTCATTACCGGCGGATTGGCGGGCACTGAAAGCGCGACGCTCCGCGAGATTCTCGACATCTTGCAACGCGCCTATTGTGGAAAGGTAGCGACTGAGTATCGGCACATTCAGAGTAAGGAACAGAAACTTTGGATTCGCGAACAAATCCGCAAGCATTTTGTTAGCCCCCAGCCGCTGTCCACCGAAATCAAGAAACAGCTTTTGTGGAAACTGATCTCAGCCGAACAGTTTGAGCGTTTTCTGCACACCAAGTATCTCGGTCAGAAGCGATTCTCACTTGAGGGCTGCGAGACAATCATTCCCCTGCTGGATCGCTTGATTGAAGATGCCGGCGACCGCGGCGTCGAAGACATCACGCTGGGCATGGCCCATCGTGGGCGCTTGAATGTGTTAGCGAATGTCATTGGCAATTTTTGCGAGCGCATCTTTGCTTCGTTTGAAGGGTCGATTCATCCGTCCTTTCCAGCCGATGAGGGTGACGTTAAGTATCACCAGGGCGCAGTAGGTGAACGTCTGACCGCCAGCGGACGCAAGGTCAGTCTCACGCTTTCTCCCAATCCCAGTCACCTGGAGGCGGTCGACCCGGTCGTGGAGGGAATGGTTCGGGCGAAACAGGATGTCATGCGGGACAGACTAGGCGCCGCTCGTCACGAAGTAATCGATAAGGCGCTGCCGGTGCTGCTGCATGGCGATGCCGCTTTCGCAGGACAAGGCGTCGTCATGGAAACCCTGAATCTCGCCGACCTCAAAGGCTATCGCACCGGAGGCACGATTCACATCATCATCAATAACCAAATTGGTTTCACGACCTCGCCGGAGGCAGGACGCTCCACCATTTATTCAACAGACGTGGCGCGCATGACTCAGTTGCCAATCTTTCATATCAACAGTGACGACCCGGAAGCTGCTTACCGCGCGCTTCAGATCGCCCTGGAATACCGGCAAGAGTTTAATAAAGATGTGGTGCTCGATGTCGTCGGATTTCGCAAACTCGGACATAACGAAACTGATGAACCGAGTTACACACAGCCTCTGATGTACGCGCGCGTGAAAGCCCATCCCGGGGTTCGGGCAATCTATGCAAAGAAACTTATCAGGGAAGGGGTGCTTGACGAAACCGAGCTAAACGCTTTGATTGAAGAACGCGTGCGGCGTTATGAAGATGCGCTTGCCCGAGCGAAAGGCATCGTCGCTCAGCAACAACCAAAACAACCCGCGCCTCCAGTAGAAGAGATGGATGGGTCAGTCGTCATCGATACGGGTGTCGACGCTGAGGTCATTAGGAACGTCGCCCAGAAGATCGCAGTGGTGCCTGAGGGCTTCAACATCAACCCGAAGATGGTGGGACAACTTGCTCGTCGTGCGAAAATGGGTGAAGGTGCATTGCCCATCGACTGGGCTTTTGCCGAGGCCGCCGCCTTCGGCTCGTTGGTTATGGACGGAACGCGCGTGCGCTTGAGCGGTCAGGACTCGGGCCGTGGCACATTTAGCCAGCGCCACGCTGTTTTGTATGACACACAGACCGGCAAGCAGTGGGCGCCGCTTTCCGAGTTACGCTCGGAGGCAAATCCGGAGGCATGTTTCGAAGTTTTCGATAGCTCACTATCGGAAGAAGGTGTGCTGGGTTTCGAATACGGCTACTCGGTTGTAGCGGCTGACGCCCTGATTATCTGGGAAGCCCAGTTTGGCGACTTTGGGAACGGCGCCCAAACCATCATCGACCAGTATATCGCTGCATCGGAAGACAAGTGGAGGCAAACGTCTCGACTAACCATGCTCCTGCCGCACGGTTACGAAGGTCAAGGACCCGAGCATTCGAGCGCGCGCTTGGAGCGCTTCCTGCAGATGTGCGCCGAGAATAACCTCCAGGTCTGTTACCCGACCACGCCGGCGCAGTACTTCCATCTTCTGCGAAGACAAGTAAAACCCGGGGGTGAGCGCCCCTTGATTGTGATGACACCGAAGAGTCTGCTGCGCCTGCCTGCCGCCGCGTCGTCGCTCGACCAATTGACTAGCGGTGGGTTCAACCCCCTCATTGATGATGCTGAAATCAAGGATCCTTCGTTAGTGCAACGCGTGGTCCTTTGTAGCGGCAAGGTTTTCTACGATCTCATGGAGGCGCGCAGGAAATCGGAGGAAACGCGCGTATCGATCGTGAGAGTCGAGCAGTTCTATCCATTTCCAACGCAGCGTCTGCGCGAGGTGATTTCCCGATATCCGAACGCGAAACAACTAGTGTGGACACAGGAGGAACCAAAGAATATGGGCGGTTGGACCTTCGTTGAACCGCTTCTGGAAAGACTTCTGCCGGCCTGCGACCGCCCGATCTATGTTGGACGCTCTGCCTCCGCCAGCCCCGCCACCGGCTCGTATGCGGTCCACCAGTCTGAGCAAGCCAGCCTTGTTCAAGAAGCCCTAACTATTACTAGAAACTAGAGAGTAGTTCGCCTTAGCCATAAAAGTTTTATCGTGTCCCTAACCTCACGCGCGCAGAAAACCTTCTGCACCCCGTAGGGGTCAGATGTTATAGCTGTAAGCATCCGACCCGGCTTCCGGCGCCGTTCGGAGGGGCGGAACTAAACTTGATAGGTACTCATCTAGCATCATTCCGCCCTCCGAACGGCGTCGGGATTTCAGTGGGTCCCGGTCTATAGACATCTCACTCCTACGGAGTAGAAAAACCGACAGCTTGGCCTCAAATGCTGCTTAAGGTTGGGCAGCGGCTTTGCCTCACAAAGTACTTGACACAACTCAGGCGGCCGACTATGATTGCTCGCGATGAGCTTGATACGCTTGGTTTCTCCTGAAACAGAACACCCGCCGGCGTTGCACGAACGCGCCATGGACAATCTGCGCTACATCCGCGAGACGATGGAGCGCGCCTCAGCTTTCACCGGAATTTCCGGCTGGGGCCAGGTTGCGATTGGGGTCACGGCGCTTATCTCAGCTTTCATCGCCGCCCGGCAGTCATTCTTCCACGGTTGGTTGGCAGTCTGGATTGCCGAAGCGGTGGTTTCCCTCTTGATTGCCGGCTGGTCCATGGATCGAAAAGCGCGGGCGGCGCACATGCCGCTTCTGTCAGGACCGGGTCGCAAGGTGGCGTTTAGTCTCAGCCCCCCGATCTTCGTAGGCGGGTTGTTAACCGTGGTGCTCTATCAGGCGGGTTTGACTAACGCGATCCCCGGAGTTTGGTTATTGCTTTATGGAACAGGCGTAGCGACCGGAGGGATGTTCTCCGTGCGTATCGTCCCGATCATGGGCCTTTGCTTCATGGCGTTGGGCGCAGTCACACTTTTCTCTCCTCCAGCCTTAGCTAATTGGTTCCTGGCTGCCGGCTTCGGAGGACTTCACATAGTTTTTGGTGTCATCATCGCAAGGAGGTACGGTGGCTAAACATTCTGCGCGAAAGCAAGCAACACACAAAAAGCACGACCAGGTCACGAGTGGCCTGCGCGAACTCAAAGGCGTTAAAACTCGAAGTCTTGCGCCCGAGCTGGATCGGCTGATTCATGAACGACTTCGTCTCGGGATCGTCAGCGCTCTCGCCGCAAACGAGACTCTGACTTTCAATGACCTTAAAAGCTTGATGAACACGACCGACGGAAATCTCAGTGTGCACGCGCGCAAGCTGGAAGACGCAGGATATATTACCTGCTCAAAGTCATTTGATGGTCGCGTTCCCAAAACGCAATACAAGTTATCCGCCGCGGGACGGCGAGCTTTGGAGAGCTATCTCAATCATATGGAAACTCTAATTCAGCAGATGCGGAATCGCTAACGGGGAGTGCCCTTTTTTTTTGCCCTGTGGCTTTGCAACACAAAGCTCTTTACTGCAAATTGGTTGGTCTTTCTAACCTTTAAGGAGAAATTCAATGTTCACAAATGTGACTCTCGCAGCCCCCATTGGAGCGCTGGCTTTTATGGGAACCGGGCTGCTCTTTTTCGTCGCCGGTCTGATCTTTCTCTACACGATCATCAAAGGAGAGTTAGCCGGGACTAAGGTTGTCGTCAGCGCGATTGCTGTAGTAGCGGCCATCTACATCGGATGCCTGTTGCTCTTCTCGTTCGCAAGTAGCGAGACCGTACTTGCCCGCGGTCAGGAAAAGCACTTCTGCGAAATAGACTGTCACCTCGCTTATTCCATTCTCAACGTGCGGCAAACTAAAACACTTGGTAGCAGTCCCAATCAGTCGACAGCCGATGGCCTTTACCAGGTCGTAACCATTAAGACTCGTTTTGATGAAAACACGATCAGCCCAACCCGGGGAAACGCAACACTCACGCCAAATAGTCGGCTCGCGACTGTGGTTGATGCCCAAGGACGTAAGTACTGGCCTTCGGAGACTGGCGCTAAGGCCCTGGCGCAGACCGAGAACGCAGGAACTCCATTCACCGAGGTCCTCCGGCCAGGCGAGACGTACACAACCAAACTCGTTTTCGATTTGCCAGCAGATGTCGCGAACCCGACGCTGCTGTTGAATGAAGGCGCCTGGCTGACACGATTCATAATCGGCCACGAGAACAGTTTGCTGCATAAGACAACTCGCTTCCAGCTGTAAGCATGAGGCCGGCTGCCCTTTCCACAGTGCGAAAGCAACTTCCATGAAAACATCCGATGTAGTCATCGTTGGCGCGGGTCTGGCAGGTTTGCAATGCGCCCGTCTACTTGGCCGGCAGGGACTGCGAGTGTTGCTGATTGATCGAAAAGCCTCACTCGAAACGTCGATTCATACTACCGGTATTTTCGTACGCCGGACGCTCGAAGATTTTAATATTCCCGCTGACTGTCTGGGACCTCCCTTGCGGCATGTCACCCTGTATTCGCCGTCACGTCGCACATTGGAGCTTCGTAGTCCTCACGACGAGTTCCGTATCGGCCGCATGGGCCGTCTGTACATACGCTACCTGGACCATTGCTTGAGTGCGGGTGTCGATTGGATGCCGGAAGCACGCTATGCCGGCCATAGTTTGCTGAAAGATCAACTTTTAGTCCGTCTGGACAGCCGTTCTTCCTCAAGCTGGGTGAAAACCCGTTACCTCATCGGCGCTGACGGCTCTAACTCTCGGGTGGCGCGGGATCTTCAGTTGGAAACCAATCGTGAGTGGATCGTGGGTGTGGAAGACGTGCTCGCTGATGTTCCTCTGGAAGGTCCTCCGCGACTCCATTGTTTTTTGGATCCGGAGTTAGCGCCGGGCTATCTCGCCTGGATCGCTCACGACGGCGAACAAGCCCACATTGGAGTTGGGGGTTACCCGGGTATGTTTGATCCAGCTCAAGCCCTGGAAAAGTTTCGTGCCGGTTTAGGCGCGATTATTGATCTGCGGCACGCAAAACAGATCGAACGCCGGGGCGGGCGCATTCCGGTCGGTGGAGTACTGCGAAACATCTCAAACAGACACGGGCTACTTGTAGGCGATGCTGCTGGGGCCGTCTCGCCGCTGACGGCAGGAGGGCTGGATCCCTGCATGCGGCTGTCGACTCTCGCCGCGAAAGTCGTCGCGGAGTTTCTCGAATCGCAAAACGCACAAGTGCTCAGCGCATATTCCGGAGACCTCTTTCGGGCTCGATTCACTTCGCGATTGTGGATGCGACGCATCGTGGCGACCGCGCGTCAGCCAGGGTTGATGGAACTGGCCTGCGCAAGTCTGCGACTGCCAATACTCAACCGGTTTGCAAGGCACGTGTTCTTCGGCCGTGGTTCTTTTCCGGACATCAATTTCGAGGCGCCACAGCAGGTTGTTGTAGGCGCAGATTAAATGCTATGCGGCGCGACCGTTTCTTCGAATTTCGCCACTGGGGAGTGTTTATGCGTCGCCAACGATTATGTTGCTATTCACACCCTCTCGCTGTGGATCGCCACATTGTCGCCCCTGTCGCTTGCATTTGAGAATTGAAAAACACTTCGGGCTGACATCAGAAACGCACAACCAAATGTCCGACATGCTTCATTCAGCTTGTCGTTAAGATTGGGAACTCTCAAGCAATGATATTACCCGTAACGTCGGACATTGAGAGTTCCCAATCTCGACGACAAGCTGAAGCATGTCGGACATTAAGCAGCTGCCGGGCGAGGCGGCCAATCCGACCATCCACTTTGGGAGTACCGTCATGACAAAACGAATCATTGCTATCGCATTTATCTTCGTCTGCGCGTCAATTGCCTGGGCAATCCTCGGCGGCACAATCTTCACACGCACCTACTCGGTGGATGCGGTAGCGGAGAATCGTGTGGCGTCAACGTGGGGTTCTCCACAAAACCAGGCGGCGCCCAGCGCCTCATTCACTCGCATCGTTCCGAAGTCTGAAGAGTTCATTGAGAATGGTAAGAAAACTACTAAAACGATCCCGGAAGCGATAACCACGCCGTTGCCTTTGGAGAGCAGCGCGATTGATGTGGCTCTTGAACTCGAGCATCGGCAGAAGGGCTTGCTTTGGTACAGCACGTATAAAGTTGTATTTTCGGGTCTCTATGGATTTCGCAACACCAGTGACAAGGAGGAGGCGGTTGATTTAATTCTGAAGTTTCCTACGGCCCAAGCGATGTACGACGATCTAACATTCACGCTGGATGGCAATGCTCTACCGGTAACCAGCCGCGACGGCGCATCGATGGGAAGGATCAATGTTGCCGCGGGCAAAACCGTTCAGCTCGCGGTCGGGTATAGGTCCCAGGGACTAATTGAGTGGCGCTACAGTTTTGGAGGTCAGGATGTCACCCAAGTTCGCGACTTCAGCCTTAAGATGAAAACAAACTTCAAGGACATCGACTTTCCGGACAACACATTATCGCCTTCCTACAAGCTTGAGACAGACAATGGATGGAACCTAACCTGGTCTTACAAGAGTTTGTTGTCGGGATATCAGATTGCCATGGTAATGCCGGAGAAGCTCCAGCCGGGGCCGCTTGCCGGAAGGATCAGTCTATTCGCACCTGTTTCGCTCTTCTTCTTTTTCTTCCTCATGCTCATCATCACCACGATGCGCGGCATCGAACTGCACCCGATGAATTATTTCTTTCTGGCAGCAGCGTTCTTTTCATTCCACCTACTGCTTGCCTATCTAGTCGACCACGTTTCAATTCACCTGGCGTTTGCGATTTCAGCTGCGGTCTCGGTCTTTCTGGTCGTCAGTTACCTTCGGCTCGTTGTCGGTTTGCACTTCGCGAGCAGGGAAGCCGCGTTGGCCCAGTTCATCTACCTGGTGATGTTCTCATATGCGTTCTTCCTGAAAGGTTTCACCGGCCTAGCAATCACCACCGGCTCAATCGTCACACTGTTTGTAGTGATGCAAGTGACCGGGCGAATCCGCTGGGCGGACAAATTTGCGCTCAAACCAACCGCCGAGCCGGCCGGGGAACTCACCTAACTGTTAATAAGTCTCAGGCTTTCGCGTTAACGATGTGTGGCTCTCGCGGTCGTCAGCGAGTTAATTGTCCACTACGCCACCGAAACGGATGGCGAGCATTGTCGATAAACTTTCTCGCGGGATCCGTCGTACAGCCAGTTACGCCTGTGGCGGTCGCGCCGAGCCTAAGCATGAAAGCCTTTATTTCCTTCTATTCCGATGCCTTGAAGATTGCCCTGCAATCAATTTTCGCCCACAAGCTGCGCGCTTTTCTGACACTGATAGGCATCATCATCGGTGTCGCTTCGGTGGTGGTGGTCGGGGCCTCGATCAGCGGGCTCAATACCTACGTCGTGGAAAGAGTGAGCAAGGTCCTGGGCAGCAACCATTTCATGATCGCACGCATGGCATTTCATGGCCGTATGTCAGATGACGAATTTGAGCGCCGAAACCGCCGCAACAAGAACCTCACCTGGGATGATTATGAATGGGTCCGCGACCACTGCGGTTCGTGCAGCGAAGTAGGGGCGCAATCGAATGGTGGAACCGATCTCAAGCAGGACGGAATCGAGTTTCCCGGCGCCCGCATAATCGGCGTCAGCGCTAACATGGTAGATATCGAGGATAAGACTATTGAAGACGGGCGGTTCATTTGGCCCGATGAAGTTGAACGCTCGGCGTTCGTGTGCGTCCTGGGCGCTGATATTAGGGAGAAGTTTTTCCCCCTTACGAACGCGGTAGGCAAGACTCTGAAGATTCGTGGGTTGCCGATGCGGATCGTTGGCGTTGAAGAAAAGCGTGGCTCCTTCTTCGGCGATTCGTTCGACCGCCATGTTTATCTTCCGGTCACCACACAAATGCAGATATTCGGCCGCAACAACCTTCAGATACACGGAAAAACCGGGAACCGTGAAACGTTTCAAGGGGCAATTGAGGACGCACGCGTGGCGCTGAGAAACAAACACGGATTGAAGGGGAATGAAGAGGACGATTTCGGGGTCGTTAATGTCGAAGAACTCAACAATCAGATCGATCAATTTACCGGCAGCATCGCCGCAGTTGTCGTCCCGATTACTCTAATCACGCTCGTGGTGGGCGGCATCGTGGTGATGAATATCATGCTGGTTAGTGTCACCGAGAGAACTTTTGAGGTGGGGTTGCGCAAAGCGGTAGGCGCAACCAGGAAACAGATTCTGCTCCAGTTTCTAATCGAGTCGGCCATCCTTTGCTCCTTGGGAGGGATACTTGGGTTACTGCTGGCGTGGGGTGTGACTCAATTAATCACGACCCTGGCGTCGATCACCATGACCATCACCGTCGGCTACATTCT
>JBPCMM010000242.1:0-4048 GCA_051002255.1 Pyrinomonadaceae bacterium | reverse complement strand
TTCTCGTCCGTAGCAGCAACCGCGCTAACCATCCCCTCCAGCAACTGAGTCGTGAAGACGCGCTCGCGGCGGGCCTCAAACATGCTGCGCCGCATCTGTTTAAAGCGTCGCTGCACTTCCCAGATCGTTCCCACCGCGACCAGCACACCGAACAGTAGCGCCACCGTGCTCCAGAGACGGATGGATCGCGTGGCCTCCTGCTCGATAGCTTCACTCTCGCGAAAGATCTCCGACTGTTCAAGCGTGGAAGCAGCAAGCAAACCATCAAGTTGTTCGTCGACTACGCGAAACTTCTCAAAGCCCTCGAGTGAATAGCGACGAAGATCTTCAGTCACCTCAGCGTATGCCCGCAGGTCATCCCGAAACCTCCGCCATGAGGGATCTTCCGAGAGGGGCGGACGCTCGAGTTGTTGTAACTGTTGATTGATTTCCTCGCGCGCCAGGCTCAATCGAAAATCAAAGGGCGGCTTGAATTCACGCCGGGCTTCCGAGTCCTGTCTGGCCCGCACTTCGTTATTCAACTTTGTAACGGCGAGACGGAGCTTGAGTAGCAGACCTAGTTTGGCAGCATGTTGGTGCTCGAGATCGAGCACCCGAAAGCTGACCTCATCCATGCGCTTTACGCTGAGATAGCCCAGCACTGAAATGAGCACTAACAGCAGGGTGAAACCAATGATTAGTGGGGTGATAGCCGGCGCGATTTCGCGGGCGGGGGCACGAGTACTTTCCTTGGGCGACGGTGACCTCGATTCACTGTTGCCCTCCGTTATGTCGATGCGCCGGTAGACAACTTCCCCTCCCTCTGCAACGGGCGCACCGTCGCCGCCCACTGCAGCGCCTTTTTCAGGAACGCTTTGCTCGGCGCCGGATGTTTCGGTTTTAGGCTGGACCATGCTTTGCCCGTCTGATGTTGTGAATGCGAGGGCTAAAACTATAAGGGATCCGGCGCAAGTGTCCTAGGGGGCTGCGGAAAAAACCAGTAACGTCCACTAAATCACACGAAGCGGCACGAAAATGGTTCTTAGTTCAAGTGATATCGTGCGCTTTCGTGGATCGGGTTATTCTTAGAATGGACCACCCCTGCAAAAGCCTGCCAGTGTCCTGTCTCTCAAGTTCTAACCACGAATCGTGCTCTGGCCGCAGAGCGGCCTAATGTTTATAGCTGTGTTGCCGGAAAGAGTTCTTTAGCTCCGGAGGAGCGCAATGCTCCGCGAAGCCAAATATTTCGCTCCTCCGGAGCTTCAGTTGTTAAGGATTGTGGTTCTATAAACATTTGGGCCCGGAAATCGAACACCAGAGCGGACCGGAAAATAGATCGACTTATTCGTTGCCAGAACTTGAAGGACACCACACTAGGGCTTCGCATCCATCCAGTTGTCTGCCATCCCTACGTCTACCACGAGAGGTACGTCCAGTGACACCGCGGACTCCATCTCTCGTTTAAGGATGTCGGCGACTTGTTGGCTTTCATCCGCTGGAGCCTCCACCAACAATTCGTCGTGGACCTGCATCAACAACCGCGATTTCAGACCAGCGCGTTTGAATTCTTCCTCCACGTGCAGCATGGCGATCTTTACAATGTCGCTGGCCGTGCCCTGGATCGGCATGTTTATGGCCTCGCGTTCGGCCGCCTTTCGGATGTTCGCATTGCGATCGTTGATACCGGGGAGCGGACGGATGCGCCCGTAAATCGATCTGACATAACCGTGTTCCCGCGCCCTCACCGGCACCTCTTCCATGTATCGGCGTACACCTTTGTAAGTGTTGTAGTAATCCGCAATAACTTTCTTGGCCTCCTGTCGGGAAATGCCCACCCTTTGTGAGAGACCCCAAGGTTCGATTGCATAAGCAATAGCAAAGTTAACGATTTTTGCGAAACGCCGCGCCTCTTTGAGCTCTGCCTCCGTTCTGGCGCCAAAAACTAAACGAGCGGTGCGCGCGTGAATGTCCTCACCATTTTGAAAAGCCTCCAGCATTACAGGATCCTGCGTGATGTGGGCCAGCAGGCGCAGCTCGAGCTGCGAGTAGTCAGCTGAGATGATCTTGTTATCCTTTTCGGCCACAAACGCCCGGCGAATGCGACGCCCCAGTTCGGTACGAATGGGAATGTTCTGTAGATTGGGATCGCTCGAGGAAAGCCGACCCGTGGCAGCGACTGTCTGATTCAGCAGGCAATGAATTCTTCCATCCGCGGCAATTTGATGTGGCAAGGCGTCAGTATAGACACTCTTCAGTTTATCAAGTTCGCGGTAGTCGATAATCAACCTTGGCAGCTCGTAGGTCTGGGCCAACTCCTCAAGCACGGCTTTGCTTGTTGACACTCGACCCGTCGAGGTTTTTCTGCCTGAGAGAATATTTAGTTCGCCGAGCACGTCTCCCACTTGCTTGGGAGAACCGATATTGAATTCCCGGCCTGCCAATTGGTATATCTTAACAGTCAGCTTATGGAGTTCCTGCCCGAGGTAGTTCGACAGATCCGCCAGGACCTGTGGGTCAACCTTCAAGCCGGCCCGCTCCATTTGATAGAGCAGGGGGGCCAACGGCAATTCCACTTCGGAATAGATCGTCTCCAACTTGCTCTCGAGAATGCGTTGGCGTAAGACTTTGGCACTTCGCGCGGTCAGGTCAGCGGCCGCAGCGGTTAGCCAATGTGGTTCCGTCCATCCACTCGGCGTCTCATCGAGCCCATCGACGCCAACTGCCTCGCGGGCCAGGTCACTAAGCTCATACTTGCTGCGATTGGGATCCAATAGATATGCAGCGAGAAAGGTGTCGTCTTTTACGCCTTCGAGAGTAACGTTCAGTTTAGCCAACAATCCGACGGCCCGCTTAAGATCATGAACGGACTTCTCGATGAGGCCATTGGTTAACACTACGCGGAGCGAATCAACCGCCGCCTGGCGCCCTTCGACAAACTCTTCGAGATCGACGTACGCGGAGGTTCCCGCTTCGGTGGAGATGGCAATTCCCGCCGCGGCCTCGTAATCGAACGAGCATTGCTGTTCACCGTTGCCCGCCGGCGCCGCGTCTGCAACTGCAATTCCCAGACTCTCGGCATCCCAAAGCCCTTTGATCAAATCATCGAGTTCGGCGCGGTTGCGTACTACCCTGTAGTTGAGCTGGGAGGTGCTTGCGTCCGGAGCCACTTTCGCATCGGCAAATTCGCGGGTCAGGTTCGAGAATTCGAGCTCGCGAAACAACTCATACGCAGCAGCCCGATCCGGAGGCCTGGATTTGATTTCATCGAGATTCAGCTCAACATCGAGGTCGATCTTTATTCGCGCCAACTCTCGCGACTGCCTGATCAGATCGGCGTTATCCCGGAGCGATTCTCGGTAGGTCTTGTGCTTCACTTCTTCCCAGCGTTCGAGTGCGTTCTCGATCGAACCAAGCTGCTGGATGATCTGCACGGCGCCTTTCGAGCCGATCCCCGGCGCTCCGGGAATATTATCGATTGAGTCGCCCATGAGTCCCAGCAGATCTACAACCTTGTCCGCCGGTACTCCAAACTTCTTTTCTACCCACGCCTCATCACACCACTCGATCGGCGGCACCGGCTCTTTTCGTTTCACCACTTGCGAGTTTTGGCGCATGCCGACGACATAAGGGTCGCGCACCAACTGGCACATGTCTTTGTCATTGGAAACGATTACCGCGTGCAGTCCTTTTTCCGCCACCTTGAGGGCCAGAGTTCCGATCACGTCGTCGGCTTCGTAACCCGGCGCATTGATGATGGGGATATTGAAGGCTTCACATAGACGGATTATGTAAGGAAGTTGCGAGGCGAGATCGTCGGGCATCGCCAGGCGGTTTGCCTTGTAACCGGCAAACGTCTCATGGCGAAAAGTCTTTTCCTTAGACTCGAAGATAGCGGCGATGTAATTTGGCTTCTCATCCTGGAGTAGTTTGCGCAGCATGTTTGTAAAGATAAAGACTGCCTGCGTCACCTGCCCCTTGGAGTTTGAGAGGGGCGCAACGCGATTCGCCATCGGCGCGAAGAACGCGCGAAAGATGTGGGACATGGAATCGATTAGAAAAACCCGCTCGA
>JBPCMM010000241.1:0-5930 GCA_051002255.1 Pyrinomonadaceae bacterium | reverse complement strand
GACAGAGCCGCGCTCGTCACCATGTAACCAAGTCCCGTAACAACGGAACGTGATGAGATGGGCCAACGGAACGTCTGTGTCGTTCCACATGAGGTGCCTCGCAGATGGGTCGAATCTACGAACCAGTGAATTGCTGCCGGCCATAATTGCTCTGCTCCCATCGTTAGTCAAGCTCCAGAGCGTAAGCGCCAGCGATGGGACTGTCAGGGACTGTCAGAACCGCTAACAGTAGCGACCGCGTTGCATTTCTCCTAGTTGAGACCGGGTCGCTACCGCTCGCCGTTCTGACATGACACAGCCTCTACCGCTCCTCGGTACTGACGTGTAATAATACTCAAGCTTTTCCACGAACAATTCTTAATTAGCGGAGATGACTTTTATGAAGCGCTTTGTTATCTCGATTTCTGTTCTCTTGATTGCGTTCGCATCAATAGTTGTTGCGCAAGACACTCGGCGGTTCACCATCGAAGAGCTGCTGAAGGTGCGTCGCGTGGGCGATCCGCAAGTCGCGCCTGACGGCAAAAGTGTCGCCTTCGCCATCGGCGATGTGAACTTTGACGCTAACCGAACGGTGACGCATATCTACCTCATGCCGATCGGCGGCGGGAATATGAAGCAACTGACCAGTGGTGACAGCTCAGCTAACGGACCCCGTTGGTCCCCTGATGGCAAAAAGATCGCCTATGTTACTGGTGGCCAGATCTGGGTGATGGATCACGACGGGGACGACAAGGAACAGGTAACTAAAATCTCCACCGGTGCCTCGGGTCCGGTTTGGTCTCCTGACGGGAAATGGATTGCGTTTACATCAGAAGTCTATCCGGAATGCACGAATGAGGTTTGCAACCGGCAAAAAGAAGAACAAGCCGGAAAGAGCAAAGTAAAAGCGCATGTCACCGATCGCCTTCTATATCGCCATTGGGTGGAATGGCGCGACGTCAAACGCACCCACGTTTTCATCATCGGCAGCAAAGGCGGTGAAGCACGCGATCTAACGCCCGGCGACTTCGACGCACCGCCCTACGCAGTGGCAGGAGATATCGATTATTCGTTCTCGCCGGATTCGAAGGAGCTTGCTTACCTCCGCAATCCCGATAAGGTTGAAGCAATCTCCACTAACAGCGACTTGTACATCGTGCCCACCGCGGGTGGCGCTTCCAAAAACATCACGGTTCGAAACCGTGGTTATGAAGACAGCCCGATCTATACGAGGGATGGCAAATACATTCTTTATCGTTCGCAAGCGGCTGCCGGATTTGAGGCAGACCGCTGGCGCATGATGAGTTACAACCGCGCGACCGGTGCCAGCAGCGAACTACTAAGAGGCTTCGACCTAAATGTGGAAGACATCGTGTTGTCGCCCGACGGCAAGTCTATCTACTTCATCGCCGGCGAACGCGGGCTTCATCCGGTTTACAGAGTCGACTCGACCGGCGGCGCCCCTCAAAGAGTTCTAAATAACGTATTCGCAACCAATCTCCAGATCACTCCAGACGGACGGACGCTTGTTTTTGCCCACAGTTCGCTGGCCGCGCCCCCGGAAATCTATAGGGTTGATCAAGACGGCAGTGGTCTAGGACCGCTGACGCGAGTAAATGTGGAAATCATGTCGCGGGCTGCGCTCGAAGAGGCTGAAGAGATGGAGTGGACGGGGGCGCTCGGTAAAAAAATACATGGCTTCCTGCTGAAGCCTACGAACTTCGATCCAAATCGAAAATATCCGCTGGCGGTTTTGATCCACGGCGGACCCCAAAGCGCCTGGAACAATAGTTGGAGCTACCGCTGGAATCCTCAGATCTTCACCGACGCCGGGTATGTCGTCTTCATGCCTAACCCGCGTGGCTCTTTAGGCTATGGCCAGCAGTTCGTTAATGAGATCAGTGCTGATTGGGGCGGCAAGGTCTTCATCGATCTGAAAAACGGCATAGCTGAAGTGCTGCGCCGCAATAGCTACATTGACAAGAATCGGATTGGTGGCGCTGGTGCGTCCTACGGCGGCTACATGGTCGATTGGATCCTTGGCCATAACAACGATCCGCGTTTCAAGTTCAAAGCACTCGTTTCCCACGCTGGTGTTTACAACTTAACCAGCATGTATGGAGCGACCGAGGAACTGTGGTTTGTAGAATGGGAGTTTAAAGGCACTCCTTGGACCAATCCGGCGATGTATCAGCGCTGGTCTCCACACATGTACGTGCAAAACTTCAATACACCAACGCTGGTTACGGCGGGGGAGCTGGACTACCGAGTGCCTTACACCGAGAGCCTCCAGCTCTTCACCGCATTGCAGCGAAAAGGGGTAGAATCCAAACTGCTCGTTTTTCCTGACGAAGGACACTGGATTCTAAAACCGCAAAACTCTGAGCTTTGGTATCGCACGGTGCTTCAGTGGTTTGACAAGCATTTGAAATAGGCCGCGGATTTACGCGGATAACCGCGGATCAGGACTTTCGTGATACTTCCTATCCGCGCTCATCTGCGTAAATCGGCGGCGCTCTACTCTTGCGTGGACATCGATCGCCTCTCCATCCGCCGACGGCCCGAAGGTCAGCCTCTAATGCATCAGAACTGGGGCAAGCTTCTCTTCATGCATTGGCGCATCGAGGAGAAGTTGCTCCGACCCTTGATTCCAAAATCACTCGAGATTGACACTTTTGATGGTTCGGCCTGGATTGCCATTGCTCCGTTTACTATGTGGGACATCCGTGCTTTCCCACCTTTCCTTCCGGCGGTGCCTGGGCTGAGTGCAATGCATGAGCTGAATGTGCGTACTTACGTGCATTTGGATCGCGTGCCTGGTGTGTGGTTCTTCTCGCTCGACTGCAACAGCGCCGCGGCCGTTTTGGGAGCCAGAACCTTCTTTCACCTGCCGTATTACTACGCAGACATTGAATTGGACCAGGACGGAAAAATTATCGATTACGCCTTGAGTCGCACAGACGACCCGCCCGCTGAATTCAGTGCCTCGTGGAAGATTGGCGATTCACCTCGCTATGCGCATCCCGGCTCATTGGAGTTTTTTCTAGTTGAGCGGTACTGCCTATACAGTAAAGACGACCGCGAGATACATCGCTCGCGCATTTACCACGAGCCGTGGCCACTGCAGAAAGCCTCGCTCGTCTCCTTCGAGTCAACCATGATCGAATCACGTGGTCTGCCTACACCAACCGGCGATCCCCTATTGCACTATGCCGAAGAACTGAGCGTCGAAATCTGGCCGCTGGAGGATGTCTAGCCTAACTGCCTTCCGAAAACTTTCACGGTGAAACGGACTACCGCCTTCACTCTATCTGGTAGTATTCCTTCGCAACCTGCGTCACCCGCACTACGTAATCCGTTTTACCGTTTGTATACGCAACTCTGTCGTTGGGATAAGCGTTAGCAAGCCTCAACTTCAGGGCTTCGTATTCTTTTGCAACCTTCGGATGCGTAATTAAGTAGTCCCGAAAGAGCAAGCGCTCCCATTGCTCAAAGTCTTTCTCCACCATGTGAATGTGATGAGTGCGGACTCCAGCAGCATCTCGTTTAATGAACCACGCATAAAAAGGAGGGACGTCATCGCCGCGCGTTGGCCGCCAGAAGTAGTCGTAGCCTTGCGCTTCCAGAATTGGAACGATTCTGCTTCTCGTATCTTCCAAAGATCTCACTTCCACCAGCATGTCTACTATTGATTTGGCGGCGAGGCCGGGTATGGCCGTGCTGCCAAAGTGCTCGATCCTTCCGATCATCTCTCGAGGCAGATTACCGAGGAGATGGTCTCTCTCTTCTAAGAACATCCCCGGCCAGTTGGGATCGTAGGGGACAATGGAAACCTGTTCTTGCAGCACTCTCTCAAGGCGTTCAGCAAGTGTTTCCATCGTTACGTAGTGGGTCAGTCGGGTTTCAGCGCATCCTGACCTCGCGCAATACAGAACCGCGAGCGGTAGCGACCGTATCCTACACTCAACATGGAGCATCGGCCACTCAACCCACAGAACCATTTGCGGTAGCCAATGGATCCCTCCCTCAACTTGAGCAGGAGCCATCCGACCATCGGTTAGTTTCCATGCAGTCTCGATCAGATCGCTAAGGTAAATGTTTGAGCGGCATGCTTACGTTGAGTGGAGGGATCCATTGGCTACCGCAAATGGTTCTGTGGGTTGAGTGGATCAAGCTCGAGTTGAGTGGCTTAAGCTCAAGTTCAGTGGCCGACGCTCGGGATGAGTGCAGGAATCCATTGGCTAGGGCTCGCGGTTCTGTATTGGGCGCTCCGTTGCTAGCAATATCTTAGTGCGTCATTATCTATTCAGCTCTTTCCAGCGGGGGCAGAACGGCTTCAAAGTCTTGTGTGAAGCGAGTTGCATATTGAGTTAAGAGTTCCTGCACGCGGTCGAGTTTCTTAGAGCGCACGATTAAACCGGCGTGATGCTTCTTCTTCACCCGGTAGACAACTTCCGGATCATCGTAGCTGGAGGTATCCGGGTATTCCTGCTTCGCCAGGGCCACGACGATGCCTGCATATTCCTTCCGCGGCGGTAAAAGGTTCGCCCTAGTAGGCTTGTCTGCGAGTTCAAGCCTCGCCCACTCACGCCAAAGGTTTAAACCCGACGCTGCCTCGAGTACGTCCGCGATGTATGCGCCGCCGACGCGAGCCGCAACTTCCAAAAAATAAAACTCACCATCGGCGGTGCTCCTAATAAACTCCGCGTGTGCGGCACCCGTTTCCAGGCCAAGTGTTTTAAGGAGCTTTCGGTTGATCGCGAACAGTCTTTTCTCATCTTCCGTTCCCCGAGGGATGGTGTGCGAAATGTAAGCGCCACCCTTATGCGCAACATCCATGGGTGGCCGGCCATACTTATTCGCGCCGGCGAAAATCACTCTCGCATTGCTGACCAGCGAATCGATATGGAAGACATCGCCGGAAATAAACTGCGAAAGCAGGTGGTGTGGAGAGCGTTCGCGAAGTCGTTCGCGTCGATCGAGTTCGTCAATCGCGCGCCACACATCTCCTGGCTCCTCTCCTTTCTTGATGCCGATTGCGGAAACGTCTGAGCGCGGTTTAATTACCCACGGCGGAGGAACTCGTTCGACAAAGTCACGGACCTCATCGTGATTCAGCAGTGAAACGAAATCCGGCACATTGATTCCGGCTTCCTTCACTTTGGCGCTCATGGCTAATTTATCGCGGAAGAGTCGCGCCGTTGCACTGCTCATCCCCGGCAGACAGAAGTGCTCACGGATTTGAGCCGCGGTAATAACGTCAAACTCTTCCAGTGCTACGATCCGATCTATTTTGGTCTGGCGTGCCAGCAAGCTTACCAGATGAATAAACAGATCGGGACCGGCATCGTTGGGTAAGGCAACGAGATCGTCGAGGCTTTCATGCGGCCAGTCTTCGCCTAACGCCTTCTCTTTGGTAATGAGAACCACCTGACAGCCGCGACGCTTGCATTCACAAATAAAATCGACGCCTTTAAAATAGGTCGCGAGGCAGACCACATTTAAGGGCCGATTGTCTGAGTCGGACATGGGAGTTTCTCGGGCTGGCAAAAGGACGGCTCAAGCCCCGCTAATTTGCAAGTTACTATAAACCTTTTGCAGATGCCTGGTCACCCTGTTAATGTAGGGCGCTCCTGCAGTAGCACAGAGTTCAATCTGTGTGATTCCAGCTCTTGCTCAGACTAAAGTTTGAGCCACCAAACAATCATGATCTTCCGTGGATTGTATCCCGAAGTCAGCATCCCTGAAACTTCTCTCACGGAGCTGGTCCTTCGACGCGCACAAGAACTCGGCAATAAGCCGGCGCTTATCGAAGGTCCAACGAGGCGAATCATTACCTATTCGCAACTGGCGGATGCGATCACTCAGGTCGCGGCCGGCCTGGCCGAGCGAGGATTCAAGAAGGGTGACGTCTTTGGGATCTTAAGCCCCAACGTCCCTGAGTACGCCAT
>JBPCMM010000240.1:0-6484 GCA_051002255.1 Pyrinomonadaceae bacterium | reverse complement strand
TAACGCTCGAAGATGTGAATAACGCCATTCGCAAACATCTCAAGTCTGACGCCATGCGCATCGTGATCATCACCAAGGATGCGGAAGCTCTCCGCGACGCGATCATTAGCAGTCGGCCCTCGCCGATGACTTACAACTCACCCAAGCCGAAGGAGATTACGGACGAAGACAAGCTAATCGAAGCCTTTAAGATTAGCGTCAAGCCTGAGGATGTTGTGATCGTGCCAGTTGAGAAGGTGTTTGAATGATTTATAGGATAAGGGTTGGCATCAATCGCTGCCAGAAATTCCATGATGGCTTGAGCGAAACCACTCACCCAGTCGCTTGGCGGACGACTGACAGTAGTCCAGCACTTTGAGTGCTGGGCTGCGATACAAAAACACTCAACGAGTCCGTGAAACGGACGCTGAAGCTAACTGAACACGTAACGCAGGTCGTATTCCACTCGATGCTTGTCGAAGAGTTTAATAAACTCCTCCTGGAATGTGCGTTTACGATGATGTTCTTTTTGGTTCTTAATATAGGCTATCGTTCTCTTCACTTGTGAGGCACTAACGCTGAACGCCCCGTAACCTTCCTGCCATTCGAACTTGCTGTACTTTGGAAACCTGTCGTGCACCCATTTCGAAGACCCTCCCTGATTAGTTGAACAGCCTTGGCAAAACTCATTGTGGACGGGAGTGACAGCAAAGCATGAAGGTGATCAAAGGTCCCGCCGATGGCGAGTGCTTTCATTCGGTTCTGTCTTGCGATACCTCCAATGTAGGGCCAGAGGTCTGATTCAATTGCGAATCGATTATCGGATACCGGTCTTTGTGCTGAAGGTACAGTGCATGAGGTTGCTAACGTAAGAGTGAGACATGGTGAGGAGCCTCTCTTTATCAGCCGTCCGCTTCACGGACTGGTTGAGTTGGTCTTGCCCAAGCCCAGCACTAGAAGTGCTGGGCTACTGTCAGCCGTCCGCCTAGCGGACTGGTTGAGTCGTCCTTCCGAAGCCGGACTAAATATAGAACGGGCCGCCCCGCCGAGTTGCTCAGTCGCCGCTTGCGCTTGCTCGAACGCGCTCCTCATCCGTGGGATCTGAGGTGGTGGTCGCGGGCGCTTCCGCTGATTGTTCGCGACGTCGCTTGCCAACACTTCCCATAATCCCCTGATACGCCTTCGAACTCACCGTTGAAAATCGTCGCCAGCGCGCGGTCGATCGCGCGTCGTCAAACAATGAGTAAGCAACTGGTGTCGCGATCAAGGTAAGAAGCAGAGACAAACTCTGTCCGCCAATCACCACGATCGCAATTGAGCGTCTTTCCTCGGCACCTGGTCCGGTACCCAGGGCTAGCGGCAGCATAGCGGCAACCAGAGCGATCGTGGTCATTAGAATGGGACGGAGACGGTCGCGGTTACCTTGCATAATCGCTTCGTAGCGTTCCATGCCCTTCCTTCGCAGACTATTCATATGATCTGCAGGATGCAGTTCTTCTTGACCACACCAAAGAGCACGAGTATGCCAAGCGCCGAGTAGAGATTAAGCGTGTTGCCGGTTCCCCATAGTGAAAGCAAAGCAAAAGGAACCGAAAGTGGGAGACTCAGAAGAATCGTAAGCGGATGTACCGTGCTTTCAAACTGCGAGGCGAGAATCATGTACATGAAGATGATCGACAGAATAAACGCCCAGACAAACTCCGTAAATGTTCGTTCCAGTTCTCGAGCTTTGCCGGAGACAGTGGTGGTATAGGCAGCCGGCAGATTCATTTCGTTCACCGCTCCGCGAAGTGCTTCGATGCGATCCGCCAATGCATATCCCGGCGCCACGGAAGCCCGCATCGAAACTTGCCTTTCTCTATCAAGCCTGTCGATTCGCGAGGGACTGGTATCGCGTTTAATCCTCACAAGATTATCAAGCCGCACGAGGCCGCCGCGAGACGAGGGCACGTAGAGTCGACTAATGGTGCCGATGTCACTGCGGTCGCCCTCAATCAAACGCAATTGGACATCGTAGTCTTCGTTCACCGTCGGGTCTCGAAAGCGGGACGCCTCTTCATCTCCACCGACCATCACGCGCAGGCCCGTGGCGATATCGGAAGTGTCCACACCCAGATCTGCCGCCCGTTCCCGGTCGATCTCAACACGCAATTCAGGCTTGTTAAGCTTCAATGAGGTGTCCGCATCGACAATTCCGCCGAGACTCTCAGATCGTTTGACCAGTTCTTCGGCATAGTCGGACAGCGCTTGAATTTCCGGTCCGCGCAACACGAAGTCAATATCAAATCGGCCGCCGGCGCCGAAATTAAAGGAAGGCGCATTGCGAACGCCAGCCCGTAGTGGCGCATACTTTTGCAAACGACGGCGCACTTCCTGCATGACGTCTTGCTGCGAATAGTTTCCGCGAAAGGCCTGCAGCGGTTTTCCTTTTTTAATTTCCGTCCAGAGCCGGCCTAGCGAAAGGGTCCTTTCCTCATGAGGCGCGATGCGAACATAAGCTCCTCCCTGATTGACTCCACCCAAAAATCCGCCCCCCGCATCAGCAAGAACTAGGCGCACTCCCGGTGTATCAAGAATCTCCTTTTCAATTGCCTCCATTCCCTCATTCATCACGGCCAGATTAGTGCCCTCCGGACCGGTGATGTTTACCTCAAACTCGGCCTCATCCACGTTCGTGGGAATAAACTCCTGCTTCACGGCACGATAGAGGGGAATGCTCGAGAAGATCACGACCGTCGCGAGCGCGGCGACCGCCAGCCGATGACGCATGGCGAAAGCCAGCAACCGCGAGTACCCGCTGTCGATCCAACTATAAAAGCCGCGGCGGGAAGCAGGCGCGCCGTGACCTCCCTTCGCATCGTCTACCCGGATGAGTCGGGAACTCATCATTGGTGTAAGTGTAAAGCAGACCAACAGACTCACGAGGATCGCGACGGCCGCCGTGATGCCAAATTGATAAAGAAATCGGCCGGAGATGGAAGACATAAACGAAACAGGGAGAAAAATAACAACCAGTGAAAACGTCGTAGCAAGAACCGCAAGCCCGATGTCGCGCGTCGCTTCTCTGGCGGCGTCTCGGGCATTCATCTTCTTTTCTTCAATAAAGCGGAAGATGTTCTCCAAAACGACAATCGCGTCGTCTATAACGACGCCGACCATTAGAACAAGTGCCAGCATCGTCACGCTATTTAGGGTGAAGTCCAGGGCGCGCATCATCCCGAATGTGGAGATTACTGAACAAGGAATGGCGACTGCGGCGATCACCGTCGAGCGCCATGATCGCATGAAGAGAAAAACTACCAGGCTGGCCAGAATGCTACCGAGCACCAGGTGTACTTCGATTTCGTGCAGAGCGGACTCGATGTAGCGCGACTGGTCGCGAATTGTTTCCAACTTAACGTCAGCGGGCAGTTGGGAAGCCACCCGCGGGAGCTCGTTTTTGATCCCGTTGATGACTTCTATCGTGTTTGCGCCGGACTGTCGTCGAATTTGCAGCGAGACAGTGGGCACGCCATTGAGACGAGAAAGTGATCGCTGCTCTTTCGTTCCATCTTCAACTCTGCCAACGTCGCGCAGTCTCACTGGTGAGCCATCAATGGTAGCTATCACCAGATTGTCAAAGGCTCGAGCATCCGCATAGCGACCTAGCGTACGCAGTACCAGCTCTTCGCGACCTGTATTCACATTTCCGCCCGGAATATCTGCGTTTTGGCGCGACAGGGCCAGACGCACAGCAGTGATGGGAATCTGATAGGCCGCTAAGCGCTCGGCGTCGACCCAGATGTTGATGGCGCGGTCGAGACCTCCAACGACCCGCACCTCACCAACCCCACCTACGCGTTCGAGCTGAACGCGGGCAGTTTTATCCGCCAGCTCTGTAAGTTCCCTTATCGAACGATCTCCGGAAAGTGAAATCGTCATGACGGGGGCGCTGTCGTTGTCGAACTTTTGCACAACCGGAGGCGTTGCGTCCTCCGGAAGTTGTCTGACGACTGTTGCCACGCGATCGCGCACGTCCTGGGCGGCGGTTTCCAGATCGCGATCCAACTTGAAAGTTGCAATGACAATAGAAGTTCCCTGCCCCGATATCGACCGAAGTTCATCGATCCCATCAACCGTATTAACGACCTCTTCGATCTGCTGGGTGATCAGTGACTCTACTTCCTCAGGGGCTCCTCCGGGCAAACCGGTGCGGACGCTTACGGTAGGAAGATCAACGGATGGGAACCGATCGACACCCAGCTGGAAAAAGCTGGCCGTGCCCACCACAACCAGCGAAAGCACAATCATGGTTGCGAAGACCGGACGCCGGATACAAATTTCAGCAAGTTTTTGCACGAAGGTGTTTTAGATTTTTGATTGTTGATTTTTGATTTAATCACTCGCGTTACGTCCTGCTTATCCGCGAGTTGTTTTCAATGTATCGTAATCCGAGAGCTGGTCATGATAGCCACGAGCTCATTCGCCTCGCTTAGCAAGCTGGTCACCCGCTGAGCCTGCATGAGGCCTCCTTCAATAATCATTTCCAACCAATATCCACTCTTGTCGGCTTCTTCCTCAACAACACCGAGTCTGGCAGTAAACTCTGCTCTCGAACGCGCGCGGCACGCTGCTCGGTAATTAGCGCCTACCGAAGCCCCTGCCCTAACAAGCTGGCCTCCCACTGTCCTTCCCGGTGGGGTGTTTGGCAACGCTGCCACAAGTTTCATAATTCGTAAACCAAACCGTTTCGTTCGTTTCTTTAATTCCTCTTCATCCATCGAATGTGCTCCAGATGAGGTGGGTCACAATCAAAAATCACCAATTAAAAGTCAAAATCACTGCACTACTTCTACTGCCTGGCCAGACTGCAGGTTGCCCGGATCGACAACAACCTGATCGCCGACGTTTATTCCGGCAACAATCTCGGTCCATTCGCCATTGCGACGCCCAGTCGTAACGGGTTTTTCCAAAGCCTTGCCGTTTTGTACGAGAATTACCTTCTCAATGCCGGCAAAAGTGACGATCGCTTTACTGGGAACAGTAACGGCCATCTTTGCATCATTGGTAACTATTTCAGCGCGGGCAAATGCTCCCGGTCGCAAGTTTCCGTTGTTGCGAACGTCTGCTTCCACCACCAACATCCGAGTCTGCTCCGTGATCACGGGACTCAAGCGCATGATCTGCCCTACATAAACATTCGGGTCGCCGTCTATCGTGACTCTGACATTCTGACCTGAACGCACGTTGCGTGCGTCGCGCTCCGGCACCTCGGCGCGCAAACGTAACGGATCCATACGCACGATGTTAACGATCGGGGCACCCGCCGCCAGATACTCACCGACACTGGCACGTTTCTCTTGTACGACCCCATCCAGCGGAGCATGGACAGCCGTGTCGGCAAGTTGCTGACGGGCCAGCGACAATTCTGAACGGCGCTGCGCCAGGAGCGCCTGGCAATTGCGAATCTCCTAGATAGCGTCCTGGTAACGGCTTACGGCCACCTTGTACGCGGCATCTGCGGTTTCAAATTCTGAGCGTGCCACTATTCCCTGTTCGACGAGTTTTGAAGACCGATCACGATTGGCTCGCGCCTCGTCGAGCACGGCCCGAGCCTGCCTCACAGTTCCTGTTTGTTCAGAATTAACTTTGTCGTCCCTTCCGTCAGGTGATAACCCCAGACGCGCGCGCGCCTGAGCGAGGGCCGCTTCAGCCTGCTGCACCCGCAGGTTGTAATCCTGCTGCTCGACTTGCGCAATCACTTGTCCCCTTCGCACAACGCTACCCAAGTCGACTGTGATGCTGCGCAAACGGCCGGGGACCTTGACGCTTGCGGTTGTTTGATCAAAGGCGGCCAGTGTGCCGTTGACCGTAACTGCCTCTCCGAATGGTGTTTCTTCAACCCGCGCTGTTTTGACTTGTCTGGCGGACTTGCTGTCGACCGGACGATTTTGACGGGAAGAGGCTGGGTAGTCGCTCTTGCAGGCAGTCGAAAATAGCGCGAGAGCAAGAGATAAAACAATTCCGAGAATCGTGCGAGGCCTGTTCCTCAAAATTTTCCCCTGACACAGCTTGAATATATCGCTTTTTCTAAAACAGTTATGACCCTAAGGAGGTGATAGTTTACCACGCGCCGAAACGATTCATTAGAGCGCCCCGATAGGGCAAGGGCATCGTAGCGAACGGGCGCGTGACTGAGCGCTGAAGGCGCGGCAGAAGGTAGGCAAGGCTGCGCGCTTGGGCGCTTGCCCCTGGATCCAGCACCACCAAGCTTCGAGCTGAAAGGGCGGTAGACCGCAATCGATAAAGTTGGATCCCAGGGGCCGCGCGCTCGGGCGCTTGCCCCTGGCAACCTTATGCCGCGCCTTCAGCGCTGGTTGAGTGCGCTACAATACCGGGCCCCAGGGTTTATCCCTGCGGCGTGGTCACGATCACTAATCAACCACGGAGAATGGCAGGTTAGGAAGGTGGGCTTGCCCGCTCAAGATCCGCACCAACTCAGATCGAAGTGATAGCCCAAGCTAGG
>JBPCMM010000239.1:0-7699 GCA_051002255.1 Pyrinomonadaceae bacterium | reverse complement strand
CTAAAGAACCCAGCGATGCTCATAACTCTCGATCATCAGTCTAAAATAGGACGTTCGCCTCATCGCCTTGCGCGATCGAGGTCCGATTAGCCCTCGAAGACAGTAGTTTCAGCGTCGAACACCGGATGCGGTTCGGTCCGTGCCACTCGACGCAGCAACATCGGTTCATCAAACATCTGGGATAGCCCTCTGACGATGGCAAACCGAGGGTCGTCAGCGACTGAGACGGAAAGGCCTATTTCCTTTTGTAGATATTGGGCCAGTCCTTCCAATTGAGCTCCGCCGCCCGTTAGGATTAACCCACGGTCGTAGATATCTCCGGCAACTTCAGCGGGCAACTCGGTGAGAGTAGAACGGACCTCGTCAGCTATGCGCCGAATAATCGGGAACGTTACCGCGTTAACCTCAGCGATGCTGACATTCAGGGCACCCGGACTTCCTGTCTGCACATCACGTCCGCGTACTTCCATCTTTAGAGTGGGGTCTTTCGGCTCAGTAACAGAACTCAGTTCCAGCTTGAGTCGCTCAGCCGTTGGAATTCCTATCGTGAGTCCTCGGTGCCGGCGCAGGCGGTCCATGATCGCTGCGTCGATGTCGGAGCTACCTATACGCTCTGCTCGCGAAGCTATGATTGTGCCATTCACGATCACCGCAATGTTGGTGGTTCCGGCGCCAATGTCTACCACGGCCGATGCATGAGGGTCGTCGACTGGAACACCCGCTCCAATTGCCGCAGCCAGACCTTCCTCAACCATGTACACACGTCCGATACGCGCTTCTTCCGCGGCGCTCAGCAGCGCGCGCTGTTCAACCTGGGTGACTCCCGAGAGCACACTCATGATGGCCCGCCGACTGAAATGCGATGTCCCACTTCTCGCTTCCTGCACAAAGTGATCCAGCATGACGCGCGTTCGTTCAAAGTCTGCTACCACACCATCTATCAACGGGGCAATCACCGCCACATCGCGGGCTTCGCGTCCCTGCATCTTTTGCGCTTCATTCCCAACCGCGATTACTTCGCCAGAAAGCTTGTCGACTGCCACTACGGAAGGTTCGTCTATAACAACGCCGCGTCCGCGCACAGCAATGATCGTGCTTGCAGATCCCATGTCGATCGCCATCGAATCAGAGACGAGATTGCGCAACGCGCTTAGACCAATGAACGAGCTAGTCTTGCTCATGAAGGACATAACAAATTAAAGAGAAATGGTGAAAGCGAACTGACGACCCGGTCGCTACCGGTCGCGGTTCTGACATGAGATTACCCGCATGGTTAGAGCCCGCCGCTGGCACGCTGCCAGTCAACTTCAAACAAAGGCACAGGCTGCTCGCGGTTTTTCACTGTAATGGGCTCGCGCTCTATGAGCTTGTAACGATTGCCTGCGGCTTTCGACGTCACCTCGCTGATCAAAATCTCTCCACCCTTCGCATTCGACTCCAGCCGCGCCGCCGTGTTCACCGCGTCACCAATAGCCGTGTACTCCGAACGTCGTTCAGAACCTATGTAACCAACGGTCACCTCGCCGGTGTGCATCCCGATGCCAACTCCGATCTCGGCCAGCCCTTCGGCGCGCAATTCCTGATTGATGCCGAGAATTCTACGCTGCATTGCCACCGCTGCGTTTAAGGCATTAGACGCATCTTCGGGAGTTGTCGTGGGCGCGCCAAAGAGAGCCATTAGTCCGTCGCCGAGATACTTATCAAGCGTGCCGCCGTGCGCGAAAATGATGTCGGTCATAGCAGAAAAGTATCTGTTAAGCATACCCACAATCTTTTCCGGAGGCGCGTGCTCGGAGAGGCGCGTGAACCCGCGAATGTCGGCAAAGATTACCGTAATAGTTTGGTTAACACCGCCGAGTTTGAATGATTCCGGATTATCAAGCATTTGCTTGACGACATACTCTGGAAGAAAGCGGCTGTAGTTTGCTCGTGCGACCTCCTCGCGCGCCAGACGTTCGTGCGCCCGAGCATTTTCCACAGCAATCGCCGTCTGCGCGGCCACGGCACTTATCAGCTCGAGATCGTCCGGCTTGAAAGCAGCAAAGGGATCCAGCCGGTCGGCATAGAGTGCGCCATGGACTCGCGACTCAGCCACCAAAGGCGCGCAAATCGTGGAACGCACTCCCTGCGATACTATTGAATCAACCCCTGCAAACTCCTCGTCTGAGGCCGCATCCTGCGAAAGCAGGGCCACGCGGTCCTTCATTACCTTCCTAGTGATGGTCCGTCCAATGCTCAGTTTGCGCGCGTGGTCGTCGAGTTTCTGATCACGAGCGCGCATGGCAATCGGGGTTAGCTTCACGTCCTCAAGGTTGCCAGTGCCGCTGCCTTCAGCAAGCAAGGCCACCACGCGGTCGGCGGGCGTTGACCGGAAGATAATGTCCGTGGCCTTTGCGAAGATTGCGTCGAGGTCGAAAACCGAGCCCAATGTCTTGCTCATTTCGTAGAGCGCACTAAGGATATTGGCCTTCCGCTGCAGCGCCTCCAGCACCTTGTCCCGCTCGGGAGAAGCGGTGGGCACTTCGCTGGTGAGCACCGTGGTCATTACATCATTGGCAGAGATCAGTAACTGGGTGTGCCCGAGAGGTTTGTCATCGTAACGTACTTCGCTGGTGCGTTCTTCTACAGTTTGTTCAAAGCGCAGAGCGCTGGCGCCAATTGTTACCCGATCACCATTCTTTAATTGATGTTCGTAATGAGGCTCACCATTGATAAAGACTTTGTTTGCGCTGCGCCGAAGCTGCCCGTTGATCAGAGCTCCGTCCACAATCGTGTACGAACCTTCGTCGACGGACTTGATGTGTGCGTGGTAGCGCGAAGCGCGCGGGTCATCAATTACAACGGCGTTATCGGGCGCGCGGCCAATTGTGCAAGAGGCCCCTGGCAAGAAGCTATACTGCCACTGACGGCCGCTTGCATCGGTGATCTTCAGAAGTGCCATGACGAATTAATTTGCAGATCCAACTTCGAGAGATGCGTACTTCAGGAAACACCAACGAATCTTGCTTGGGGAAACAATTAATCCTCCGGTTTCGATCCTAGCAGGATGGGCTCACGCTGACAAACCGAATCTGTTTTGGCGAGACAACTCTCTCTGAATTAGCTATTATCTCCGCACCTCGCTAGCTTGCCGATCAATCTGAATCCTATGACGGCATAGCGTGCTGCATTTGGAAACGCGGCGGATTATTATTTCACGCTGCTAGAACAGAGTGACTTGTCAAGCTGATTTCGGTGCTCTCCTTGTTCTAATTTTCACGTAACGTGGGTGTCAGTTGAAAAGCTTGACGCTTTCCAAGAGCGCTTGCTAGACTTCCAGCACTTACCTAACCAAGGGGCCCGACGCGTGCTGCGTCGTTCAAGGGTTTCCCCAGACCCCGCGCGTGCGGCGCTGTCTGATTTTTGCATCGATGGAGGTGCGGTGTGGGCTTCAAAGTCGGCCAGAAGGTGATTTATCCAAATCACGGAATCGGGACCATCGAGCAGATAGAACAGAAGCAAATAGGCGCTGACTCACTTCCTTTCTATACGCTCCGTCTTGCGGCAAATAATTCCGTGGTTTTAGTCCCGGTTTCTAATGCATCGGAAGTTGGGCTACGGTCCCCGATCTCATCGGGCGAATGTGAAATGCTGCTGAAGGCCTTAGCCGATGATTTCTCTTCTCCCGCCAACGATTGGAAAGATCGTTTCAAGGATTTCTCGGAGAAGATGCGGACCGGCGATATCTTCGAAGTCGCTGACGTGCTTAAGCATTTGACATATTTGAGCCAGCTCAAGCCGCTTTCATTTCGTGAGCAACGCATGCTCGAGCGCTCCCGATATCTTGTCGTTTCCGAGCTGGCCGCAGTTTGTCGGCAACCGGAATGCAACATCGAGCCCCGGGTTGAACAAGCTCTCGCACGGGCCTGCCACAAGCACGAGCGGCGCCCGGTTCGCGCTCATGCCGCAGGGGCTGCTGCCGGTCATTAAGAATTCTCTTGGAATCCAGGTAATCTTCACGCAATTCAGAACCACATACCTCAGAGCCGGTGTCACTATGCCTCGGGCTACGTCCGCATGCTATAATCCCTCATGTAAACCCTTTGATTTGGAGTCGGCTGCACCCACCCTCTTTTGAAGAATGTCCGAACCGCCAAGTTATTTTTTCAGCCTGATGTTCGCCGATGGTGACCCAAGTGCTCCCACCAGTGTAGCAATGCTCGCTCTGAAGCTGGGTGCTGTACTGTTCCTCGTTGCCGCCAATGGTTTTTTTGTAGCAGCCGAATTTGCGTTTGTAGGTGTCCGACGCTCACGCATTGAGACACTGGCAGCGGCTGGAAAAGCCTCTGCAATCCGACTACTACGACTCCTCAACAATCTGAGCGCCTACCTTTCGGCGTCCCAACTGGGGATTACTCTAGCCTCGCTCGCGCTGGGCTGGGTAGGTGAACCCGTAATCGCGCGTATGCTGGAACGACCCTTCTCCAGGCTCTCCGACACTGTCAGACACGGCCTCGCTTTTGGAATAGCTTTTTCGATAATCACTTCGCTGCACATCGTTTTGGGTGAGCAAGCTCCGAAGCTAATTGGTTTGGCGCGGGCAGAGAGAGTTGCCTTGGCAGTCTCCCTGCCAATGGAACTCTTTTATCGGATGTTTCAATGGCCCATCCGCGCCCTCGACTGGGCCAGTGCGCGAATGGTTCGCTTCGTGGGCCTACAGGCCACTTCGGAACATGCATCGACCTATACCGAAGCTGAGCTGCGTCAGTTGATTGACATTTCCCGGGACAGCGGTCACCTGCGCGCGGAAGAGCGCCGCTTGATTCACCGGGTGTTCGAGTTTTCGGATACGCTGGTGCGTGAAGCCATGGTGCCCCGCACTGCCATTGCCGCGATCTCGAGCGATTGCACCCTGGAAGACCTTACCAAGGCCTTTGAGCAGCATCGCTATTCACGCCTGCCGGTCTATCGTGATTCGATAGACGACGTTATTGGGTACGTGCACAGCAAGGATGTGATGCCCTATCTACTCCACCCCGAAACCTTTCATCTGGAAGAGGTCATGCAGCCCCCCTTGTTTGTGGTAGACACGGCGCGGCTGGAAGATGTCTTGCGGCAGATGCAAAAAGGTAAGACCCACTTCGGATTCGTCGTCGACGAGCACGGCGGGCTCGAAGGAATTATTACTCTTGATGATTTGCTGGAAGAGATTGTTGGCGAAATATCTGACGAACACGACGAAGAGGTTAACGAGCAAATTACCCCGGTGGGCGAACGGCAGTTCCTGCTGGAGGGCGGGCTGGCTGTTCGGGACTTAAATCGCAGGCTGAAATTGTCAGTGCCGGAATCTGAAGTCTACACGACGATCGCCGGGTTCTTAATGACTGCAGCCGGCCACGTACTGAAACCAAGTGAAGTAGTGAAACACAACGGCCTTGTGTTTCGAGTTGAACGAGTTGAGCGTCGTCGAGTAATGCGTGTGCGTCTGGAATTACCGGGGGGAACCAAGGTACCGGGACCTGCTCCCTCTGCCGCAGGTGCTCGCACAGCCGGATAACATCTACTTTGCAGGAGCCAAATCAAAATGAGCTGGATTGATCAGGTCCACGCGAGAGAGATTCTGGATTCGCGTGGCAATCCCACAGTAGAAGCGGAAGTTAGCCTAGTGGGCGGTGAAGTGGGCCGCGCAGCGGTGCCCTCAGGTGCGTCAACTGGAGCGCATGAAGCAGTCGAGCTGCGGGATGCTGATAAAAAACGCTATGGCGGCAAAGGTGTTGTGAAGGCTGTACGCAACGTAAATGACATTATAGCGCCCAAGCTGGATGGCATGGACGCGCTCGATCAAACGGAGATCGATCAGATTTTGATTGAACTCGACGGCACGCCGAACAAATCGAAACTCGGAGCGAATGCAATCTTGGCGGTCTCACTTGCCACTGCGCGAGCGGCGGCGACTTTTCTCGAGCTGCCGCTTTACAAGTATCTCGGCGGACCCAACGCGCGGACTCTTCCAGTCCCCATGATGAACATCATCAATGGTGGGGCCCATGCCGACAACAATGTGGATTTCCAGGAGTTCATGATCGTGCCTGTGGGAGCACCTGCTTTTCGCGAGGCTCTCCGAATCGGGGCGGAAGTCTTTCATACACTTAAATCTGTCCTAAAGAAAAAGGGCTACGCCACCAGCGTCGGTGACGAAGGCGGATTCGCCCCTAACTTGCGATCAAACGAAGAGGCGATCGAAACCATACTCGAGGCCATAACGCAGGCGGGCTACACGGCCGGCACTGATTGCTTGCTGGCTCTCGATCCGGCAGCCAGCGAGTTTTTCGACGGCAAGTCTTATGTGTTTAAGAAAAGCGACAAGCGAAAGCTGTCGAGTGATGGCATGGTTGCTTACTGGAAGAGATGGGCCGAACAATACCCAATTGTTTCCATTGAGGATGGAATGGCCGAGAACGATTGGGACGGTTGGAAGACTTTGACGGATGAACTTGGCAAGCGCGTGCAGTTGGTTGGGGATGATCTTTTTGTCACGAATACCGTATTCCTGCGCAAAGGAATCGAGCGAGGCGTGGCGAACTCGATCCTGATCAAGGTGAATCAGATTGGGACGCTCACTGAGACCCTTGATTGCATCGAGCTGGCAAAAACATCCAATCGAACGGTAGTCATCTCACACCGTTCCGGAGAGACCGAGGATCCATTCATTGCCGATCTGGCCGTCGCGACCAATGCTGGCCAGATCAAGACGGGCTCTTTATCGCGCACAGATCGGATCGCGAAATACAATCAACTCCTGCGTATCGAGGAAGACTTGCGCGGAGCAGCACGGTACCCAGGCCGCGCGGCGTTTCACCAGATCGCGCCGGCGTCGCAAGCGAACCACCGCCCGAAGAATGCCCGCGCGGCGAGACGGTAACGGAAAACGGTTCTGTTGAAAGGTGGAAGGTTACCAGAGGTTTGTGGAGCAAATGAGTCATGAGTGGCAGCGGAAGGAGTTTTCAATTAGCACTGATCGAGATCGCCTCGACTTACCGGTGATTCATAACTTTCTCTCAAAAAATTCATATTGGGCCCAGGGTCGAGACGTTGAGACTGTAAAACGTTCAATCGAGAACTCGATTAACTTCGGAATATACAATGGCGAACAGCAAATCGGTTTTGCTCGAGTCGTAACAGACTACGCCACTTTTGCCTGGCTCGCGGACGTCTTTGTCCTTGATGCATATCGCGGGCGAGGCCTCGGCAAGTGGCTGGTCGAAGTGATCCTCTCGCATCCGGAGCTACAGAAATTCCGCCGGTGGGTGCTGGCCACCAAGGATGCGCACGAGATCTACCGTCAGTTTGGCTTCATCGACCTCAAGCGGCCGGAACGCTGGATGGAGCGACCCGATCCCCAGATGCAGGAAACCCCAGACTATTGGCAGGACGCCGCTGAATAGATCACGATCTAATTCACCTCTAAGGCAGACTTGAAGAACAACACACCCCTCGCGCTCATAATCATCGATGGCTGGGGCTATTCGCCTGTCCGTGAAGGAAACGCGATTGCCCTCGCCGCAACACCTTATTACGACGATTTAACTGAAACGTATCCTCACACGCTGCTCGAGGCTTCCGGCACGCGAGTCGGCCTTCCTGCCGCTGTGATGGGCAACTCCGAGGTAGGCCACCTCAACATCGGTTCCGGCCGCGTGGTCCGGATGGATGTCTCCCG
>JBPCMM010000238.1:0-5354 GCA_051002255.1 Pyrinomonadaceae bacterium | reverse complement strand
ATCCGGCGACTTTGCTGATGCCGTACGGCGAGCGCGGATGAAATGGCGTCATCTCAGTCTGCGGCATCTCGGACACTTTGCCAAACATTTCGGAAGAACCGGCAAAGTAGAAGCGACAGTCCGGTTGTAGCTCGCGCAGGGCCGCGAGTATGTAGTGTGTGCCGTTGATGTTTGTGTTCATCGTCGAGAAGCCGTCGGCAAACGATTCAGCGACGAAGCTCTGGGCCGCGAGGTGGTAACACTCGTCAAATTGATTCTTGCTGTAGACATGGAAGATTGAAGGGTAGCTTTCGAGGCTTGCCGGGTGAAGCGTAAGACGGTCGAGGATGTGCTCAATACGGGTAAAACGGCGCGACGGATCTTCCAGAGCGACGCGTCGCACGAGCCCATGGACCTCGTAACCGAGTCCGAGAAGATGCTCCGCGAGATAACTTCCATCCTGGCCGGTGATACCGGTGATAAGGGCTTTTTTCATAGTTGATAAAAAAGTTCGAAGTAGAGATGAAACTTCAATAGTTCATTTCCGGATGCGAGCATATAATAGGTTCCCATGGATAAGCTATTTGTCACGGGCGGAGCTGGCTTTATTGGCTCGGCCTTCGTTCGACTCTTGCTGGAAGAGTCTCCCTCGTGCCAGCTCATGAACTTTGACGCTTTAACATATGCAGGAAACCTCGACAACCTCGACGGCCTTGATGAAAGCCGCCATCATTTCGTTCGTGGCGATATCACGGACCGCGTGGCAATACTGGATGCATTACCCGAAGGTTGTGGTGCGATCATAAATTTTGCCGCCGAGAGCCACGTAGATCGAAGTATTCTTTCGGCCGACGAGTTTTTACGCACCAACATCCTGGGCACTCAAGTTTTGCTCGAATGCGCTCGGGCCCGCGGCGTGCGACGTTTCCTTCAAGTTTCAACGGATGAAGTGATGGGCAGTTTGCCGGAGAGCCCAGATGCCTTCTTCACGGAGGACTCTCCCTTCGCTCCAAACAGCCCTTATGCAGCGTCAAAAGCCGCAGCGGAACATCTGGTTCGCGCCGCGCACCACACTTTTGGTCTCGACACAGTCATTACGCGCTGTGGCAATAACTACGGGCCACGGCAGTTTCCGGAAAAGTTTCTGCCTTTGGCCCTTTCTAACGCCCTAAGTGACGAGCCGATTCCAGTTTATGGAGACGGACAAAATGTCCGCGACTGGATTTATGTCGAGGATCATTGCCGAGGCATTCTCAAGGCACTGGAGACAGGACGTCCGGGCTCAGTGTTCAATTTCGGGGCGCGCAATGAGCGGCGCAACATCGATGTTGTGAAGTCGCTACTCGACGCGCTCGGCAAACCACACTCGCTAATCAGCTTTGTTAAAGACCGGTTGGGCCATGACCGACGTTATGCAATCAATCCCTCATTGGCCGAGAGCGAACTCGCCTGGGAGCCCCGGGAGACATGGGAGAGCGGTCTCAAGAAAACTATTCAATGGTACCTGGGAAATAATGATTGGATCGCCCGGGCCCGCAGCGGCGCTTATCGTGATTATTACAAGCAACAATGCGGCACGGAGGTCGTGGCGACGTGAGGGTTTTGATTACGGGAGCACACGGCATGGTAGGACGAGCGCTAACCCAGCACTGTTCCGCGAAAGGCGACGAAGTGCTTGGGCACGATCATAGAACTCTGGATATCACCAACGCCACACTCGTCAGCGCCACTATCGAGAAGCAGCAAGCTGACGCAGTCATCAATTGTGCTGCTTGGACCGACGTTGACGGCTGCGAATTGGATCCCCAGCGAGCTTTTGCCGTGAACGCAAGCGGGCCCGAAAACCTGGCCGCGGCCAGCCGTAGAGTTGGCGCGGTGCTCGTCACCATTTCAACTGACTATGTTTTTGATGGAACGAAAGAGGGATTCTACACACAGCGAGACGATCCGCAGCCCGAAAGCGTCTACGGAGCCTCAAAGCTAGAAGGCGAGCACAAGGCGCAGCTGGCGAATGCACGCACGATCGTAGTCCGAACAGGTTTCATCTTTGGCCACGGCGGGAAGAATTTCTTGAGTACGGTTGTAGAACGCGCCCGACAAGGTGAGCGCTTAAAGGCAATAAGCGACGCCTGGGGGACACCAACCTATGCACCTCACCTGGCTTCGCGTTTGAGGGAGTTGGCTGATCGCGACCTTCCTGGCGTCTTTCACGTCGTAAATTCGGGCCCAGGCGCGAGCTACGAAGAATTTGCGCGAGCCGCACTAAGAACAGCAGGTTGTGACCCTAAGAATCTTGAGACTGTTTCAATGAAATCTCTCGAAAGACCGGCCCCTCGTCCTTCGAATTCGCGCTTGAGGTGTTTGATCTCTGAGGCGATTGGCCTAGCGCCGCTCCCTTCCTGGGAAGAGGCTTTACGGGAGTTTGTGGCAGCGAAAAAAAGGCTCGAAATAGTCTCTTCGTAGCTAGATTCTCTCGAGCGCCAACTTGCCAGACGGCGAGTCTCTGCTATTATTCTAGTCGCCCTGATTGCTTGGTCTACGTGAAGGTTTGAAAATTATGATGTCGCCAGATAATCGTCTCGTACCGGTCAGCTCGCTGGACCGCCATTTGGATCGGCCGCTGGCTGAGATCGCGCAGGCAAAGCCTTATGGGGTGGCGGCCCTCGAGCCCACCACTATCCGCGATTATTTGTTTATTGTTCTGAAGCGCAAATGGTTGATTCTTAGTCTCGTTCTGGCAGTCACTTCTTTGGTAACAATTCAAATGTTTCGCTCGCCATCGATTTATGAAGGCGAGACAACAATTCGAATTGAGCCAAAGCCCACAAGTGTGCTGCAAACAAAAGATATCGTAATTAACGCCCAGAGCGATCCCGCCTTCTGGGGTACCCAACTCAAGCTCCTCGAGAACCCCGCCTTGGCTCGCCAAGTGGTGCTCACCTTGGATCTGCAGAATAACCCGGCCTTCTTTGGTGGTCAGGCCCAGGTGGGAATTTTCGCCTCTCTGCGCCGAGTCTTCTCCGGCCCCAAAAGAAAACCTGATCCATCGCCAGCCTCAACCGCACTATCGGTGGTCGGGGAAAACGCTGCAGCCGACCGAGCACTCAGCGTTGAAGAGCTCGCAAAACTTGAACCTTATGAAGACGCAATCATAGCCGGCGAAACAATTGAGCCGATTCCAACGACGAATCTCGTTAAGATCAAGTTCGCTCATTCGGATCCGGAATTAGCTCAGAAGATCGCAAACACGTTGGCCGAAGTTTTCGTCAATAATAATCTGACCCGGGCCACGCAGGGTTCCGACAAGGCGGAAGAAGTTCTAGCCAGGGAAATTGCGCTCCTGCAGACCAAAATCAAGACCGATCAGGAAAAGCAATTCAACTATGCCAAGGCCCACAATCTCCCGCTCACCAGCGATCCTACCGGCAATCTAGAGGCCAAGAGGCTGGCAACACTGAGTGGCCAGTTACTCGATGCCGAGAATGATAGAAAAAATCTTCAGGCGCAGTATGAGGCCGCCCGGAAAGAGTCAGACTCCTTTTCGATTCCCGATGTGCAAGCTTCAACGCGCGTCGAGAAACTGAGGGAGAGAGTCTCAGCGCTTAAGGAAAAGCGTGAGGCTCTGCTCATGGTCTATACACCTGAGTGGCCTGAGGTGAAGAAGATTGATGCTCAAATCAAACCGATCGAGGCAGAACTCGCCAAAGCTCCCACTGAAATCGTCTCGTCGATGAAAAGACGATACGAAGCCGCAGTGGCGAAAGAGAATAGCCTGAGGAGATCCTACGAACAGCAAAAGGGAATGACAACGCAACAGGTTCGGGATCAGATTGACTTAATTGCCATCAGTCAGGAACTCGAGACAAATAAACAGTATCTGAACACTTTGGTGCAGCGCCAGCGTGAGCTGCAGGTAACTTCAACCGACAAAACTAATGAAGTCAGTATCGCCACCTATAGCCGTTTAAAGACCACGCCCATCGGGCCGCCACGTTTACGGAACATCTTGATTGCCTTTTTGTTGTCACTGATTGCGGGAATCGGGCTGGCCTTCCTGCTGGATTTCCTCGATGACACGGTGAAGTCGATTGAAGATGTCGATCGCTATATCCACTTACCAGCGCTGGCCCTGATTCCAGCGAGCAGAGCTGATCGGGCCAGGCTAATCGGCATCCCAGGCGGCGTTCCATCCACGGAGTCAACCGCGCTGGCGATGATCGACGACGCACGTTCCCCTATTGCTGAGTCGTACAGGCATTTGCGCACGTCGCTATTACTCTCCTCTGCTGGCCAGCCACCCAAGACCATATTGGTTACCTCGAGCCAGCCATCGGAAGGAAAGACAACCACGGCGATTAATACCGCGTTCATGCTGGCGCAGACCGGAGCTGAGGTGCTGATTGTCGATTGCGATCTACGGCGGCCCAGACTCCACGCTCACTTTGACATACCAAATTTCCGAGGGCTAACCAATTTGCTTTCCGGTGAGCCTGATCTCGACCAACTGATTCAAACCTACGACAAGAATCCTAATCTGAAACTGCTAACCTCTGGGCCTGTGCCACCCAACCCAGCTGAACTCCTCGGTTCGGATCAGATGAGGAAACTGTTGAGTTCCCTCAGTGAGCGCTTTGGACACATCATCATTGACTCACCACCGGCGATTTCGTTTACCGACGCCTCCATTCTCTCGACGATGACCGACGGGGTAGTCCTTGTCGTACACAGCGGCAAGAGTTCGCGAGCTGTAGTTCGGCGCGCCAAGCAGCAGTTGCTCGATGTGGGTGCCCACATCTTCGGAGTCGTTCTCAACAATGTGAAGCTTGAGACTCAGGATTACTATTACTCCGGTTACTATTCGAGCTACTACGCTGACACTGAAGCTGACGAAAAGTCGGAAGGCTCGGCTGGGGCGGTTGCCGAAACTCGCTAGTGTTGTGTCTCAAAAATAACTGTATAGCAGCTAAGCATGTTCGCCGGTTTCATGGATGAGAGAAAAGCGCTTTAAGTTTCGTGACCCGCACCGGAAAAATACTGTAGAGTCAATTTGAGAGACATTACAAGCCTCAACGCAGCGTTGTCGTAGTTAACAAATGTAGCGAAGCTCTGGTGGGTTGCGAGGGCAGCCTGTTCAAATGGCTCTTCAGAGCTTCGCTGTCAAGTAGATTCCTTGCTGCTCGCCCCCTGCAACATCGTCGCTGATACCCAACATAAACTAGGCGGTCTAAACTGAATGAAGGTCCCTCTCTTAGATTTGCGGGCGCAGCACGAATCTCTGCGTGATGAGTTGCTCGCCGCAATGCAGCCGGTAATTGATTCTCAGCAGTTCGTTCTGGGTCCTGACGTTCAGGCGTTTGAAGATGAGATCGCGCGTT
>JBPCMM010000237.1:0-23177 GCA_051002255.1 Pyrinomonadaceae bacterium | reverse complement strand
CTTTTAATGTGCGGTATCTCGTGCGTCCGATCCTGGCAGCCGGGTTGATGGGGATTGTTTTGGTGCTGATGGGTTCGGGTCATAGTCTCCTGCTATACTTGCCCATAGGCGTGATGACCTATCTTTTAGCCCTCATCATACTCCGAGGCGTACCAGAAGACGCGCAGCCCTTTCTACATAATATGACAGCATTCGCCAGCGGGTTGCGTGGAAGAGGGTAAGGTGCGGGGCTTAACCCGTCGGCTGAGGGGCGAACGGGCTTGCGCGCTGCATCTTCGAAATACCCGGCTGGAAAATATGGGTCTTTATGATTGTTATCTTATAGCGTCCGGCCTATGAATCGAGCGGCGCGCAATCAAAAAGGTAACAAACGGTTCCATTACGGCGATCCAATCTCTAGAGATTTGGACTAAGGAGACTTACCGTGCAAGTTGAAATCCACCAAACCGCCCCAATTGCCACACGGACGCAGATCGGTGTCGGCGGGTTCCAGATCAGCGACAGAGCGAAGGAACTCGTGATGCAAGTCCTTGAAAGCAATAGAATCACCGCCGGCCCCATGATGGCGCGATTCGAGTCTGAGTTGGCCGCGATTCATGGTTGCAAGTACGGCCTGATGTGCAATAGCGGCACTGGGGCGCTGCAAATAGCGCTCGCCGCGCTCAAGGAGGCTCACAAGTGGGAAGATGGCGATGAAGTCCTTGTCCCCGCCCTAACTTTCGTGGCGACCTCCAATGTCGTCATGTATAACAGTCTCAAGCCTGTCTTCGTTGACGTGGACCCGCGCTATTACACCATCGATCCGGCAAAGATCGAGGAGCGGATCACCCCGCGTACGCGCGCGATCATGCCGGTGCATATCGGCGGTCAGCCGTGCGACATGGAACCGATACTGGAGATCGCGCGCAGCCACAATCTGCGAATCGTGGAAGACTCCTGTGAGACGATGTTCGTGAGCGACAAGGGCCGCCCCGTCGGTTCCTTCGGCGATGTCGGCTGTTTCTCAACTTACGCGGCGCATATGATTACCACCGGCGTTGGAGGGCTCTGCACCACCAACGACCCGGAGTTGATCGTGATCTTGAAGAGTTTGATGAATCACGGGCGGGATTCCATCTATATCACGATAGATGACGACAAGGAGGCTAAAGGCGCGGAGCTTTTCAGGATCGCCAACAGCCGCTTCTCATTCATCCGCCTCGGCCAGAGCTTCCGCGCTACCGAAATGGAGGCGGCGCTGGGCCTGGCCCAGCTCGAAGAGCGCGAAGAATCCTGCGCGCGCCGGCAGCAGATCGTGGCGCGGTACAACAAAGGTCTGGCGAGCTTAACCGAGCATCTCCAGCTGCCGACACCGCGCCCCGGCTCGGAACATGGCTACATGTTTTATCCGCTGTCGATTAACAACCCGCGTATCCAACGCGCGGAGCTGATAGGCTATCTTGAGAATCAGGGGATCGAGACGCGCTATTTGCTGCCGCTCATCAACCAACCGATCTACCGGCAACTTTTCGGAAACCTCGATAAGCAATATCCGGTCGCCGCGCGGCTCAATGAAACTGCTTTCTACATTGGCTGCCACCCGAGCCTTACCAACGACGATGTTGACTACGTCACAGACTGCTTCTGGCACTTCTTTGAAACATACAAGTGAGTAACGATCCAATGAGCCAAACTAAGCAACACATCCCGCTCAACCTCTCCGGACTTCCGGGGCGCGGGCGACAAGGAGATCGGCCTTCACTGGTCAAATGCCAGATTTGCGGCTCGGTGACGATCCCCGGAGTAGATTTAGGCAATCAACCGATAGGCGATCTCGTCTTGTCGCGCTCCCAGTTAAATCAGCCAGAAACCTTTTACCCCTTGAAGCTGCACCACTGCATGGAGTGTGGATTGACGCAGCTCAGCTACATCGTTAATCCGAAAGTCGTCTACAAGAATTTCCCGTTCGTCAGTGGCACGACGCGCACGGCCACACGGCATCTGCAAAGCCTCCCCAAACAATTGGTCAAGATGTTGGGGCTAAGTGGAAGATCATTCGCTGTCGACATTGGCTCTAACGACGGTACGCTGCTCAAGGGCTATCTGCCTTTCGGCGTCAAGTTTCTTGGCATCGACCCTTCGGGCGACCCTGTGCGCATCGCCAACGAGCAGGGAATCAATACGCTTCATGGTTTTTTCAACGAAGAAACGGCCGAGCATGTTCTGACCGAGTATGGCAAAGCCGACGCGATCACGGCATGCGGCGTCTTCGGCCACATCGCCGATCTAGCGAGCGTGATGAAGGGCGTTAAGCGACTGCTCTCTAAACGCGGCGTCTTCGCCACCGACTCTCAGTACTGGTTGGACACGATGCAGAGGCTGCACTACGACAACATGTTTCACCAGCACCTGCGTTACTACTCGATGAAGCCGCTCATCTACCTCCATAACCAGTACGACATGGATGTATTTGACGTGGAGCGCTCGGAAGTTTATGGCGGCTCGATCCGCGTCTTTAGTTGCCACAAAGGAGAGCGTCCGATCTCCAAACGAGTTAAGAATCTCCTGGCCCTTGAAGAGAAAGAACGGCTCTACAAGGAAGCGACATATGAAGATTTCGGGTTGAAGGTAGAGGAGCGGCGGCGGAAGCTGTTCGACGATGTCTATTCGCTGACCTCGAAAGGTAAGAAAGTAATCGGTATCGGCGCGCCCGCGAAGGCTTCGACGATCTGCAATTATTGCAGGCTGGGCCCCGATACCGTGGAATATATAACCGAGGTAAACCCCCTTCGCATCGGGAAATTCCTGCCGGGCGTGCACATTCCGATCATTGACGAAAGCTACATGTTTGAAGACCCGCGACCAGCGGACGCCGGTATCCTCTTCGCCTGGAACTATTACGATGAGGTCGTCCCCAAGCTGCAAAAGCGAGGCTTTAAAGGGAAGATTCTGCTGCCATGACCGAAACTCGCGAGGACGCCGCTCAGACCGGCAAGGGCACAATCCTTTTCGGCGGGAGTGGGTTTCTTGGCCCTTACATTCTAGAAAACTACCCTGATGTGATATCGGTCGGACGGACGCCTCCCTCCACAGCAAACCGTCACATTCAGGTTGACAATCTTGCCAATCTGGATGCGCTGCGAGATGTGGCATTCGACAAAGTGATCTTCATTATCGGCAACACGGATCACTATAACCTGGAAAAGGAGCACGTTCCTGCGGACGAACCAACGGCCTTCGATTATCACGTCACTCCGTTAATCCAGACGCTCGAGCAACTCAAGTCTCGCCCGATCAAAAAGTTCATCAACTTCTCGACCATTCTGGTCTACGACGATAAGAAGATCACCCTGCCCATTTCCGAGCACAGCCCGATCAACCCCTATCGAAACCGCTACGTGTTGAGCAAGTATCTGGGCGAAGAGGCGTGCAAGTTTTATGCAAAGTGGATGCCCATCATCACTGTGCGGCTCTCGAACATTTACGGTCCGACGCCTTTGAAGCGTTTCGACCTGATTCATTTATTGGTTCACCAGCTTTTAGATCAAGGCAAAGGGCAGGTGTGGAGCACCAAGCCGGAACGCGACTTCATCTATGTCGACGACGCGGCGCATGCAATCGTCAAGTTGCTTGAGACGGATTACACCGGATTACTAAATCTTGGCACGGGCACAATGACTTCCGTCCGACAGATCGTGGACTTGCTTCAGGAATTAAGCGGTTGCCCGATCACCGACCTGAATAAACCGACGGAAGGGCCAATGAAGTTCCGTTGTGACATGACGACGCTTGAAAAGCTGATTGACTGGAAACCCCGCTACTCGACCGAAGAAGGCGTGCGGAGGACTTACCAGTTGATGAAATCCTGGAGAGAGCAATGAAGCTGGGAGTCAACGGATGGCGTATTCACGGTCAGCGCACGGGCGTCGGCCGCTATCTCTTGAATGTGGTCAAAAACTGGACCCCCGAAATGGTCGCCGGTCGTTTCGACGAGATCAACTTCTACACGCCGAAGCCCATCGACCGCAAAGAGCTTTCCCTACCGGAGAACCTGCGCGAGCGGCTGCTTCCTTCAGACCGCCCCATGTTAGTCTGGGAGAACACGCGCATGGCCCCGGTTGCGGACGATGACGTGATCTTTTGTCCATCTTACACAAGGCCCCTGCTGGCGCGCGCGAAAACCGTCGTCGTGACGCACGATGCGACCCAAAAGATGCACCCGCAGTTTTTTCCGAAGTCGGCTCGTTTCTTTTACTCTCCGTTATACGGTTGGAGCGCCCGCAACGCTACGCTCGTGATTACGACGACGGAGGCCGCGCGGCAGGACATCGCTCGCGTCTGGAACGTTCCGCTGCCAAAGATTCGCGTCGTGCGACTTGCACCCGCCGAAGTTTTTCAACCGCTGCCGGGCGACCCGAGAGTTGATGCCATGCGAGAGCAGCATACAGGGGGCACACCGTTTTTCCTGTTCGTCGGGAAGATGTCCGGTCGGCGCAACCTTCCGTGCTTGCTCGAAGCATTCGCCGAGTTTAAGCGCCGGACGAAGAGGCCTCACAAACTGGTGATTGTTGGTCCCGACACAGCGACCCTGAACATCACGGCTCTGGGCAAGGTACTCGGAATTTCGGAACACCTCGTCCGGTTGCAGTATGTTACGGATGAAGACTTAAACTTGCTCTATAACGCCGCCGAGACGTTTGTGATGCCGTCAACTTATGAGACGCTTTCGTTTCCCGTGATGGAATCGCAGGCGATCGGGACGCCGGTAATCTGTATTGACACACCGGGCGCTCGCGAGAATACGGGAGCGGCAGCGCTTCTCATCCCTAAGCTGCAAGTGTCCTACCTGGTTGAAGCGATGGAACGTCTGGCGGGCGATGCCGCATTGCGGCGCGAAGTAGGTGAGAAAGGGCTCGCCAACGCGCAGCGCTTTTCATGGCAGCGTTGCTCAAGAGAGACTCTCGCCGTCCTGGAAGAGGCGGCTCACTTACCTGCTCCGGTCCCCACTCTCAAATCGTCGGAGGTTAATCAGTGAGTGATTATCAAGGTCGCGCCGTCCTCGTGACCGGCGGTGCGGGCTTCATCGGCTCGCATATCGTTGAAGAGTTGGTTCGTCGGGGGGCGGACGTTACGGTCGTGGATAATCTAACGACGGGTTACATGAAGAACCTCGCTGCCGTTTCCAGCCATGTGCAGTTCTGCGCGCTAGACTTGGTGCATGATGATCTGCGCGCTCTCTTCGAAGGGAAAGATTTCAGTCTAATCGTCCACACGGCTGCGAACGCCAACGTTCCCGATTCGGTCGCAGACCCCAGAATGGACTTTGAACGAAATGCGGTCGCCACCTTGAATCTGCTCGAAGCAGCGCGGGCTCACGCGCCGCAAGTGCGGATCATTCACACTTCATCGGCGGCGGTCTACGGCAAAGGTTCCAATGCTCCGACGCCGGAAGACGCCCCGGCAGTGCCTGTCTCACCCTATGGGACCAGCAAACTAGCCTCCGAGCATTACATGGCCGTTTATGCTCAGTTGTACGGCTTACGCACGGCGACGCTCCGCCTGTTTCCAGTTTATGGCCCGCGGCTCCGCAAGCAGGTGGTCTATGACCTGATGTATAAAGTTCACCGCAACTCCGAGGAGCTGCCCATTCAGGGCGATGGCAAACAAGAGCGGGACTTTAATTACATAACGAATGTCGTGGCAGCATATACCACGGTGATCGAGCGGGCCCGACTGGAGGGGGAGGTTTATAACGTTGCGGCTGAGGAGACAGTAACCATCCATCAACTGGCAGAGATGATCTGCGAGCGGATGGGGGTGGCACCCCGCTTCCGCTACAGCGGCAACGCTCGCGCGGGCGATATGCAGAGATTGTGCGCTGATATTTCGCGTTTGAAGAGTTTAGACTATCAACCGCGCGTTTCCTTCGCCGATGGCTTGGATGAGACGGTGGCGTGGTTTCGGGAGGAGATGGCGGTAGTGCCAGCCTAAATCCATTAGTCTTGCGCCGACTTTCTACCAGTTTCTTGACGATAATTTGAGAGGTGTAACAAACATGCCAAAGCGTGCGCTCATTACAGGCATCACCGGGCAGGACGGTTCATATTTGGCCGAATTGCTGCTCAGCAAGGGTTATGAAGTCTACGGCCTCCGTCGGCGCTCAAGCAGCTTTACGACCCAGCGCATCGATCACCTTTTTGACGATTTCCGCCACGATCAAGATGCGCGACTATTCCTGGAGTACGGAGATCTGGCCGATGCGACGAGCCTCGTGAAGCTGCTCTACCGGCTGCAGCCGGAAGAGATTTACAACCTCGGTGCGCAGAGCCACGTTCACGTTAGCTTCGAGATTCCTGAGTACACGAGCGACATCACTGGGCTAGGTTGCGTCCGAATTCTGGAGGCCGTGCGCGAGACGGGGATCAAGACGCGGATCTACCAAGCGTCGAGCAGTGAAATGTTCGGCAGCACGCCGCCCCCGCAAAATGAAAACTCGCGCTTCCACCCGCGCAGCCCTTACGCCTGCGCGAAAGTCTTCGCCTACAACATGATGGTCAACTACCGTGAGAGCTACGGCATGTTTGCGTCAAATGGGATCCTCTTCAACCACGAATCTCCCCGGCGCGGCGAAAACTTTGTAACCCGAAAGGTTACGCGCGCGATTGCCCGCATTAAGCTGGGTCTTCAAGACAAGCTGTATCTGGGAAATCTGGATGCCCGACGCGATTGGGGGTACGCGCCCGAGTATGTAGCCGCCATGTGGTTGATGCTTCAGCAGGAGCAGCCTGGGGACTATGTCATCGCCACCGGCGAGTCGCACAGCGTCCGCGAGTTCGTAAGCGCCGCCTTCGAGCACGCGGGGCTTGACTGGCAAAAGCACGTCGAAATCGATCCGCGCTACTATCGCCCAGCCGAAGTCAATGACTTGATCGGTGACGCTTCCAAGGCAAGAGCCGAGATGGGATGGGAGCCCACCATTTACTTTCCGGAACTGGTGAAGCTTGTGGTTGATGCCGACATCGAGATGCTCTCATCACAGCTGGCGCGCGGCGAGGTGTTTCTTGAACAGCAAACCTTGAAAAACGGCTGATCAGACCAGCACCCCAAGGGGACTGCCGCTTTGGGACTCCGCTATATTCATTTGAGCGTCACGGCGATACCTTAAGGAGAGGGTTATCAATGAGGATCGGCGTAGATGCCAGTTGTTGGATGAACAAACGCGGGTATGGTCGCTACACCCGCGAACTCCTCCGCGCCATGCTCACGCTCGACCAGGAGAACGAATACTGGTTCTTCATGGACTCCGAAACTGCCCGCGAGAGCGAAGACCTTCCGGATCCCAAGCGAGCAAAACGGGTCATCGCCCAAACGTCTCAAGCAGCCACGCGGGCGGCCTCAGCTTCAGGCCGTCGCTCTTTGCATGACATGTGGAACATGGCGCGGGCTGTTCGGCAGCACGGCCGAGAGTTGGAGCTTTTCTATTTTCCTGCGGACTACACGTTCTTTCCCTTAAGCACCAAGGCCAAGGTAGTGCTGACGTGTCACGACACGACCGCGGAGCGCTTTCCGAGTTTGATCTTCCCCAACAAGCGCGCTCAGTTGTTCTGGAAGCTTAAGGTGCGCTGGGCTCTCCGGCGAGCGGACTTGGTTGCGACAGTCTCAGAAGCCGCCAAGCAGGACTTGATGGACCAATTTGGTTTGAGCGACGCAATGGTAAAGGTCGTGCCCGATGGCGTGGACCCGGCGTTCCGCCCGCTTGCTGACCTCAAGGCGACCGACCGGGTCTTGTCCGCCCACGGGTTGACCAGCGACCAGCGTTTCATTCTGTACGTCGGCGGCATCAGCCCGCATAAGAATTTGGCGACGCTGCTGGACGCTTATGCTTCGTTGGTTAAGGACAGCAAAGATCAAAACGTGAAGCTGGTACTGATCGGCGATTTTGAGAAGGACGTTTTCTTTTCCAGCTACCCCGCGGTGCGGGATCGTGTGGAAGCGCTTAGTCTGAGCGGAAAGGTTGTCTTCACGGGTTTCGTCTCAGACACCGATCTGCCGCATTTTTATAATGCGGGTGAGGTCCTGGTCCTCCCTTCTTTCGCCGAGGGCTTTGGCCTGCCTGCCCTTGAGGCGATGGCTTGCGGCACTCCTGTGGCCGTCAGCAACGCCGGGGCTTTACCGGAAGTAGTTGGAGACGCCGGGCTGTTCTTTGATCCCTATTCGGCCAGGGAAATCAGGCAGCGTCTTCAAGAGTTGATAGAAAACGAGGAACTACGCAGGGAGCTTGGTCAGAGGGGCCTCCGGCGAGCGCGGAATTTCTCCTGGGAATGCTCCGCCCGGAGGGCTTTGGATACTTTCAATGGGCTGGTGTCGCGAGCATGAGCCAACGACCTCTGAAGTTCTGCATGGTAACCACGTTCTACCCGCCTTATAGCTTCGGCGGCGACGGGATCTTCGTCTATCGTCTGGTGAATGAGCTGGCCCAACAGGGCCATCGTGTGGAGGTTGTGCATTGTGTGGATGCTTACCGTGCGCTAAGTTCTAAAGACCCGTCGTACGGGCACGATGACGAGGCTCATCCTAATGTAACTGTCCACAGGCTGCACAGCAGGGCGGGGGCGCTCTCACCATTCATCACGCAGCAAACGGGGCACCCTGGCCTAAAAGCCAAGCGCCTTAAAGAAATAATAAACGGCGGCGGGTTTGATGTAATTCACTTTCACAACATCTCGCTAATAGGCCCGAAGGCGTTGGCATATGGCACGGGGATTAAGTTGTACACCATGCATGAGCATTGGCTGGTCTGTCCGATGCATGTGCTCTGGAAGTTTGACCGGATGCCATGTTCCGAAAAGAATTGCCTCGCCTGCACGATACACGGCAAGCGTCCGCCGCAGTTATGGCGTTACACCAACCTCCTCGACCGAGCGCTGCACCACATCGACGCCTTCATCGCACCAAGCCGCTTCACCTGGAAAAAGCACCTGGAGATGGGACTGAACCCGGAGGTTCCTATTGTGTGCATCCCACATTTCCTGCCTCGTCCGGCTACGCCGGACAGCACGGCGAGCGACACAGCGACTCATCCGCGACCGTACTGTATTTTCGCTGGGCGGCTGGAGAAGTTGAAGGGAGTGCAGGTGCTTATTGAAGCCTTTCGTAATTATCGCGCCTGCGACCTGTTGATCGCCGGGGACGGCAATTATGAAGCGGAGTTACGCCGCCTCGCCGAAGGACTCTCCCATGTTCATTTTCTGGGGCGCGTGAAATACGAACGTTTGCAAGCGCTGTATCGTAATGCCATCGCCGTCATGATCCCTTCAGTAGGTTTCGAGACCTTCGCAATGGTTAACCTGGAAGCCTTCGCCCAACGTGCTCCGGTGATAGTCAACAATCTGGGTCCTCTCCCTGAAATCGTCGAAGAAAGTGGCGGGGGACTTGTCTATGATGACGAAGCCGGATTATTAGAAGCTCTCGACGCTCTGCGCTTAGACCCTGATCTTCGTCGGTCGCTCGGAGAGCGGGCGCATCAGGCCTACCTCAGGTATTGGACGGCCGAATCGCATCTGCAACGTTATTTTGAATTGATCGAGGGAATCGCTGCCGAAAAGCGGCCAACTGCCAGTGCCCAACAAATGGCTTGCGAGCATTGCAACTAATAAAACGCGAAGCACGTCAGTAGAGTGTGTGAATTTCTACAGGCGGCGCAAGTCCAAATCTCTCTGGAGTTGAATTGTTTGGCGCCAGGATTCACCGTCGGGATTTCGGCATGCGACTGAGGAAACAATCCAAAAGTGGACAACTTGTTTATCCTTTCGCAGGCCTATTCGTCGTTGCCAGCCGTCCTGGCAGTTAAAGGGGGTTATTAAAATGCCTGAAATTATGAGAGAGCAGTGGGATCAAATAACCATTGAGAACCCCTTTTACGGCGTTCTCAGCCGAGAAGAGTTTGAAGACCCGAACAACCTGGACGTCAACAAGTTTTGGGAGACGGGACGCGAGGATGCCGCCTTACTCCTCAAGATTCCGGAACTAGAACAAACTCGAACTTTAAGTATGGTTGAGGTCGGATGTGGCTTGGGACGCATGACACATTATTTTGCCGAGCGTTTCAACAAAGTCTATGCGTTCGACGTTTCCCCGGAGATGCTGGAAAAAGCTAAGGGTCACTGGAGCAACTTGGGTAACGTTGAATGGCTATTGGGGAACGGCGAGGACCTTCGGCAAATATCCAGTGGGAGCGTTGACTTTGTTTTTTCCTACTGGGTGCTACAGCACATCCCAAAGCCTGCGGTGGTCCTCAACTACGTACGCGAATCGGCGAGGGTGTTGAAGCCGGGAGGAATCGCATTCTTACAATTTCGAGCGCTGCCCCCGGGCGATCCTATGGTCGCCTTCAAGTTCTACGTAACAACACACTGGCCGTCGTCAGTGCAGCGCCCGCTGAGAAAACTGTGGGATGCGCTCCACGGATACAAGGGTACTCGCGCAAAGTTCTCCCGCGAATTTGAGTCTTGGCGAGGGTGCGCTTTAAGAGCGGCGACGATCGAAAGAATTGCTCGTGAGAGTCACATGGAAGTTAAAAACAAAGGTAGTCTTGGCAAACAGTCTTCCGGCACACTTAGTATGTATTACGTCTTTCGCAAGGAGAATACTAACAGTGCACCCGGTAAGTCGATGCCGCTTTGAGCATCGGCGATATCTCTAGTGGACCGATGGCTCAGAATTCTCGCGGCCGCCGGCAGAGAACCCAAAGAGAAGCGTGTAACTCAACTATCAGGAACAGAAAAATGCTTCGTGTTGCAATTATCGGTTTAGGGGCAGTTACCAGGAATATTCATCTGCCAGCTTATGCGCAGATCAAAGACCGAATGAGCCTGGTCGGAGCTTGTGATCCCGATAGCGCTGCCCGGGCATACGTGCGCGAGAAATGGCCTCTGGCGGAGGTGTACGAAACCGAGAGAGAGATGATCGCGAAGACGGAACCGGACATCGTTGCTATCTGTACCCCGCCCGCGTTGCACCATGAACAGACTTTGATGGCCCTTGACCACGGCTGCCATGTCTTTTGTGAAAAGCCGCTGGCCGAGAGTTTAAATCAGGTCGATGAGATAATTCAGGCCTCCGACCGAGCACAACGTTTTGTGGTGGTGAACAATCAGTTCCCTTACATGAACATCCATATGACTGCCAAGAAGCTAATCGACAGTCCAGAGTTCGGTCGCTTGCTCTTCCTCAACGCCTGGCAAACATTTCGCACTACTGAAAATACCGAGGCCGGTTGGAGAGGGCAGTTGCAACGCAGAGTCTGCTTTGAGTTTGGCATTCATATCTTTGAGTTGATCAGATTTTTTTTCGAGGACACGCCGATCCGGGTCCTGGCCCACATGCCAAATCCGCTGGGAGCGCTCAAGTCAGACGCTCTCAACATCATCTCGGTTGAGTTCTTAGACGGGCGTGCGGCAACAATTGTTTTAGATCGATTGAGTAAGGGACCTGAACGCTATCTTGATATGCGTTTAGATGGAGAATTCGCGTCAATCCATACTTCAATCGGAGGCCGAGTGGGGTTTAAGGCCGGCCTTCACACGAGGGAAAAACGGCCTTTCATCGGCCTGGATTTCGTGCAAGGAGGCAAGGCCGTGCTGCAACAGGGCAATCGCGAAACAGTGATTGCGAAGGACGGGATCAACCCCTTCGCTTCATCTACGGCTGTTCACCTGAGGAATTTCATTGATGCGGTTCACGGTGGTGAAACGCCGGCGTGCACCGCGAAAGATAACCGAAATACACTAGCGCTGATGTTTGCCGCCTACGACTCTGCAGAGCTTAGGAAGGCCGTTGAGATGAGTGAATACGCTGCCGAGAAAGTTAAGTACGCGCCTGGAGCGGCGAGCAGATAGCAAACTCCGTGGTCCGAGCACATCGGAGAGCCTCGCTGCCTGCCGGGTGCGCAGACTGAAATTGAGACATTAAATATTGGGAGTTTCCCGGGATACATCTTTGCGAGTAGGCATTGTTGGCGCCGGATTAATGGGGCGCTGGCATGCGGACGCCGCGCGCAGATCCGGTGGACGGGTTGCTGCCATCATGGATCCCGACCTGGAGCGAGCGGGACGCCTCTCTTCCCGTTACCCCAATGCACGGGGTTTTTCGGATGTCGAAACAATGATACAGCAGGTTGACCTCGATGTACTCCACATCTGCTCTCCCGCCTCAACTCATCACGAAATCGCCGGCGTTGCGATTGATGCCGGGCTTCATCTGCTGATCGAAAAACCGATCACTCCAACCGCGGAGGATGCGGTGCGGCTCCTCGGACGGGCAGCGGAGCGCGGCGTGCTCGTCTGTCCGGTCCATCAATTCATATTTCAAGATGGCGTTCTGAAGGCTAAAACGTTATTACCTCGAATCGGTCGGCTTGTTCACATTGACGCAACTATTTGCTCTGCAGGGGGCGCTGGATTGACCTCTGAACAACTCGACCTGATCGTCTCAGACGTTCTGCCACACGCGCTTTCTTTAATGCAAATTTTCCTCTCGCATGACTTGTCGGCGGAGCGTTGGCTGACAATCCGACCAGCCGCCGGCGAGTTACGTTTCTCTGGCGAAGTGTCGGGAGTCACCTTCTCTTCTTTCATCAGCATGAATGCCCGGCCAACTACTAACACTTTCCGAATTCTAGGCACAAAGGGAACAATAGATCTGAACCTATTCCACGGGTACGCCTTTATGCAACCTGGCCAGGTATCAAGGAACAAGAAAATCATCCATCCTTTCGAATTTTCCCTCAGGAACCTATCCGCCGCGTTAATAAATCTTGGTCAGCGCGCGATGCGGCGGGAGCCGGCCTATCCCGGACTGCGGCGGCTGGTTAACTCTTTCTATCAAGCAGTGCGGACAGGCTCTCAGCCGCCGATTTCGCCTGAAGATACCATCCTGATCGCACGAGTAAGAGATCAGATAATTCAAACAGCCGGGCTTCTCGTGCCACAACAGGAGTACGTAGGAGCATGAAGGGATCTCAATCACATTTCGGCTTAATTCGGCCAGCCCTGTCTGTTGTCGTAGGATCACAAAACGCCCGGCACAGTGTGGGCCGGTGCCTGGGCGCCTTGGTAAGTCAATGCAATGGAGAGGAAGTTGAGATCATCGTCGTAGATAATTCGACGGATGGGACGGCGAAAATCGTCAGTGAGGATTTTCCAGCGATCAAAGTGGTACGACCCGGCGAAGATAAGCTTATGCCCGAGCTGTGGGAGATAGGCATCAACCAAACCGAAGGCGATGTGGTTGCCCTTACCACGGCGCATTTCGTGCCGGATCAAAACTGGATCGCGGAGATACTAAAAGCCCACCAGTCCACCTATGCAGGCATTGGAGGGGCCATTGAAAATGACGAATCCGCGGGGCTGATTTCATGGGCTGTTTATTTCTGCCGCTACAGCCCCTACATGCTTCCATTTCGTGAGGTGACCGTCGACGATTTCGCAGGAGACAACGCGTCTTATAAACGCGCGGCCCTGGATCGCTTTCGAGATGCCAGACGCAAAGGCTTCTGGGAGTTATTTATCCACAACGAGATGAGAAAGGAGGGGTTAGAGCTTCTGCTGACGCCCAAGATCGTGGTCTACCATCAGAAATCCTTCAGCTTACCGAGTTTTATGAGCCAACGCTTCTGGCATGGAAGACAGTTCGGCGGCGAGCGTGCATCAAGTATCTCCCCGCTCAAGCGATTGATTTATATCCTGCTGTCGCCACTGATTCCGGTTGTTTTTCTTTTCCGCATCTCGCGGCGCGTTTTCGATAAAGGAACTCGCATCAGAGAATACTTTTTCTCACTCCCGATTTTAGTGCTGTTTCTCTTGAGTTGGGCTGCGGGTGAGTTTACTGGCTACATTTGGGCGCCAACCAAAAAGGAATGAGACAGCAGCCCAACATTTAGAAGACTGAGTGCCAGGGGAAACAAAGGTGAATCGGAAACGGTTAAGCTGTAAAACTAGAGAAGCTCTGACTTGCGAGAATGTGTTTTGACTTGTCGGTATAACGTCGCTCGTTAGTAAGGCTGCCTTAGAAATAACCCCTTCGGTAGTTCCAGAAGATTCCTCAGCATTCTCGTCCGCGGATTCGCTGAAGTACAAAATGGATGAAAACGATATGAAGGAGGGGGAAATATCTCGCTTGCCGAGTATCGTGCAATTGTCGGTAGTAATCGCGTCTAATCATTCCACGCGCGAAGTGGACCGGTGTCTGCGAACCCTTCAACAGCAGAGAAAGGTTGAAGGGATGGAAATAATCGTCGCTGACTCCCGCAGCGACGATTCATTGCAAGAGGTGATCACCAAATATCCTGAGGTCGTATTCATTCGCCTTCCTGAAAAGACACCGCTGCCAATGTTATGGGGAGCCGGAATCGCCCGTTCACAAGGAGAGATCATCGCGATCACTGACTCGACCTGCGTAGCTGATGCCCATTGGATCTCGGCTATTTTAAAGGCTCATGAATCTTCTCATGCGGTTGTTGGGGGAGCCGTCGAAGCCGGCGGAGACAAAAATGTGGTGGGCTGGGCAGCCTACTTTTGTGAATACGGTCAATTCATGCGACCTTTGTCGGAAGGCCCGGCTCATGTTTTACCGGGAAACAACATCTCCTTCAAGCGATGGACGCTAACGAAAGGTCAGGAGTTTGTGCAGAACGGATTCTGGAAGACTTATTGGTGCCGGCGGCTTCAGGGGGAAGGAATTGAGTTGATCTCCACGCCGACGATGGTGATCTATGACAATAAATGTTATCGCCTGATCCCATTTCTGATCAGAAGATTCCACCATGGCCGCTGCTTCGCAGGGATGCGTATCTTGCGGGAGTCTTCTCTCATGCGCGCAGCCTATATACTGGCATCGCCGCTGTTGCCGCTCCTGTTTTTGGGGCGAACCACCAGTGCCATCGTCTCCAAGAGACGCCATCTCAAGCCGTTTATCCTTTCACTTCCCGTTTCAATTCTGGCGATAATGGTATGGTCGGCAGGTGAGCTTTGCGGCTATCTGACAGGCATCGGCGACAGTTGCACGTATACATGCTAGGGCTAAAATCAACCTGGATCGATGGATAAGATTTCCGTCATCGCTATTTCACCGCACTGTTCGCCTCTACTAAATGAATGTTTGCGCGCACTGGAAAACCAGCTAGGCAACAATGAGGCGGAGATCATCGTCGTGAGCCGTTCTCAGAATGGCGCTGCTGAACACGTGAAAAAGGAGTTTCCCCGAATAAAGTTTTTGCAATCGTCCGAGAGATTGGGCATCCCGCAACTTCGTGCTTTGGGCATGTCGCATGCGACCGGTGACATCATCGCCATTACCGAAGACTGTTGTGTTCCGTGCGAAAATTGGTTTGAGGAAATCAGAAAGGCGCACAGACTGGGTTACGGAGCAGTCGGCGGGGCGATTGAAAAGGGTAGCAGTGACAAGATCGTGAACTGGGGGGTCTACCTGTGTGAATACAGTCAAGCGATGCCTCCTATCGCTGCTTGTGAGGTTTCCGGTGTTCCTGGAAATAATGCGTCTTACAAACGGGAAGTGTTGGAGCTGGTGGATGAATCCATCATAAGAGATTATTGGGAGTTCTTTCTTCATGAAGAACTCAGGAGACAAAACGTCAAGTTTCTCTCAGTCCCGGCGATGGTGGTCGTCAAAAAGAAAGAGTTTAGTTTCCTTTATTTCTTGACCCAAAGGTTTTATTACTCTCGATCTTTCGCCGGCATGCGGACGACAAGGATACCTGCCTCAAGGCGAATTCTTGGGGTGCTGATGTCGCCTCTCATGCCGTTGCTGATGACCTGGCGCATCGCGCAACAGGTTCATCAGAAGAAGAGGTACTACAAGGAATTTTTCATGTCGCTGCCATTACTAGCGATCTTCATGATCAGCTACGCTGTAGGCGAATTCGTGGGCTACCTCTTCGGTCCAGGTAAGAGTTTGAGTGAAGTTGAATGACTCCGGTAAAAGGAAAACAAGTGACACTCTCGATTGTAATAGCGGCGTGGAACAATTCTTCATCTTTGCGAAAATGCCTGGCTTCTTTAGCCGGGCAAGCCGATCGTGAGGATACCGAAGTCATAGTGATCAGCAATTACAACAGCGGAGCGCGGGCTATGGTCGAGCGCGAGTTTCCCAATGTCAAATTAATATCCGCACCGGTACAGACTACCGTGCCGGAGTTGCGAACAAGAGGGATCTCCCGTGCGAGCGGAAAGATCATTGCTCTTCTCGAAGACCACTGCACTTTCAGCGAGAATTGGTGTGCGGAAATCAAGAAAGCTCATCAGCTGCCCTACTCAATCATTGGAGGCTCAGTCGAAAACGCAAGCGGCGAACGGCCGTTGGATTGGGCGGTCTACTTCTATGATTACGGGAAATACATGTTGCCGAATCAAGCCGGAATAGTTGGCTCTCTCTCAGGAATTAACGTTTCCTATAAAAGGTCTGTCCTTGAGAAGGTGGAGCAAAGTTTCCGGCAAGGTTTCCTGGAAACTTTCATCAATGAAGAATTAAAGAAGCAAGGAGAGGCCTTGTATCTGGCGCCTTTGGCTATTGTCTATCATCAAAAAAACTATGAAATCAAAGATGCCTTCACGCAAAGCTATCGTTACGGTCGCTCCTATGGCGGAATGAGAACTCTTAACACTAAGTTTTGGCACCGCATTGGACTGATCCTCAGCTCCTTGACATTGCCGGTTTTACTTCCCTCACGCATTGCTTTGAGAACTGTGAGAAAGGGAAGGTATCTGAAAGAACTCTTGCGGAGCTTTCCCCACATTTTGTTACTGATGACGAGTTGGTCGTACGGTGAACTTTGCGGTTACGTCGGCGGTCCTGTGACCGACCCTTCGCGGCGACTCTAAGTCTTAACTTCGAAGTGGTCTTAACTTCGAAGTTTGAAATATTAACATTGGATTTGATGATGTCTTTAAGTAGCCTCCCAATTTTGACCTATCATTCTCTCGAAGATAGCGGTTCAGTCATTTCGACTTCTCCCTCTGCATTTGGAATGCAGATGAAATACTTAGCGCAGAACGGCTATCAATCGCTTTCTTTGGCAGAGGCTGTCGTCTTTATCGACGAGAGGAAGCCGTTTCCCGCAAAAGCGTTTGTGATGACCTTTGACGACGGCTATCAGAACAATTACACCCGGGCCTTTCCGATCATGCGAGAGTTTGGATTCAAGGGGACAATCTTTCTGATTAGTGCCTACTGTGAAAAGTCCTGGCCCGGTGATGGATCTTCGCTTGAGGCTCGTCCCATGCTTTCATGGTCTGAAATCAAGGAAATGCATAAGTACGGCATTGAATTCGGGGCGCATACCTCTACCCACCCTGATTTGACCCGGATTCCGATTGGACAAGCAGAGTGGGAGGTGAGACAGTCAAAGGAGGCGATTCAAGACCGCCTCGGGACGGAAGTGACGACCTTTGCCTACCCTTATGGGAGGCTCAATGCTATAGTACGGGAAATAGCCCGGGGACAATTTCGTGCGGCTTGCTCTACCAGGCTAGGAAGAGTCGAAGTTGCGGACGATCCTTTCTCACTAAAAAGAATCGACATGTATTATCTTTCAGACTTTAGATATTTCAGTAAACTTGCCACCACTAGACTGGCATGGTACCTGGCTTTTAGACAGGTGCTCCGAGACCTGAAGTCCTTATCTGGATAAATGACTTTATTGTCCGTGTAATAGAGTGTTGGAGGAAACAATGTCTGTAGCAAGCCGGATTACGCGTCACACAAAGCTGACTTTCAAGGCTTTGAACCATCATGAGCGGCAAACACCGCCATTCATGATCGTCTTCATCAACTCGATCTGCAATCTGACGTGCGAGCATTGCTTTTACTGGAGCAGCCTCAACAAGCGGGATGACCTGACGTTTGAAGAGTTTGAGAAACTCTCGCTGGAGCTGGGAGAGTTTGAGACTCTCAACCTCTCCGGCGGTGAACCGTTCATCCGCACCGAATTCGCTGACATCTGCTCGCTATTTGTGGAGAACAACGGCGTCAAGCAAATCTACGTGCCGACCAACGGGTATTTTACCGAGCGCACAGAGAAACAACTCCGCCAGCTACTGAAATCAGCCAAGACGCTTGAGCGTTTTGGGTGCGAGATATCGCTCGACGGAATGCCGGAATACCACAACACGTTTCGTGGAAATCCCCAGTCATTTGAAAAGGCGATGGAAACCTATGAAATGTTGGCCGAGTTGCAGAAGGAGGATGCTCGCTTAATTATTCACTCTAACATCGTCGCCACGAATGAAAACATCAACGAGCTGTGGCAACTCACTGAGTACCTCCACGATAGATGCCCTGCAATGGAACATCTCAACCTGGCCATCATTCGCGGAGACCGCAAGAATCCTTCTCTGCAGGGACCGAAGTTGCAGGAGTATAAAGACCTTTACAAGCATATTGCCGAGGTCTGGAAAGACCGCGAACAACACCGATTCGGCGCTGCGGTGGAACCCATGTTGCAGTGGGCAAAAATCAAAACAATTGATACCGAATCTCAGTTTGTGCCTTGCAAAGCCGGCATCTTATCCGGGGTGATCTATGCCAATGGCGACGTGAGCGTCTGCGAAAATCATCGCCCGCTGGGAAATCTTCGCAAGAAGAGCTTCTTTGAGATTTGGGATTCCGAAGAAGCCAAAAATCTCAGGGCGCAAATCAAGGCGAAAGAGTGCTTCTGCACGAACGAGGTTTTTATGTGGCCGAGCATTAATTTCCAGCCCCTTCAGCTCACCCGGGCGATGATCGGATCCAAGCTATCTGGGGTGAATCAGCCTTCAAGCGCGAAGTAAGCCACTCTCGGATGTTCAGCGATTGTGTACTCCTGATTGTCTGCTCCTGTACAAAACTCGAGTAAAGAGCATCCCGCCTCTTTGTTACCCTCGTTACGCGGCCTTACATTTGTGTGTCCGTTGTGCCACGACGGACTACGGTTACTCACAGAGAGAGATGGATACTATTGTCCGGATTGCAAGCGAGGCTACCCTTTGCATGGTGGAATTCCCGACTTTCGGGTCTTTCGCGATCCCTATCTAACGTTTCAAGAAGATCATGAGCGCACTGAGATTGTGCTGGCGGCGCTGGATCGCTACCGGCTGGAAGGCCTGCTTGAGTACTATTGGACATTCAGTGACATAACACCCCCAGCTTTGCGCCCGAAGTTTATCCGGAGTGCCATGCTGGGCGAACAGCGCGCGCAGCGCGTTCTGAGTTCATTTGAAGACGGTACATTTCAACAACCCATCAGAGCGCAAAAGGTTTTAGAGATCGGTTCCGGCTCAGGTAACTTTCTTGTTGTCGCCAGCGAGCATTACGATCAGGTCGTCGGCATTGATATCGGTATGCGCTGGTTACACGTCAGCAGGAGACGTTTCATGGACAAGGGACTGCCGGTACCTCCGCTGGTCTGCTGCTGCGCGGAATACTTACCTTTCCCCGACAACTCCTTCGATCTGGTAGTGGCCTCTTCGACTTTAGAATTCGTGCGTGATCAAAAGAAGGTGCTTTCTGAGGCCGCGCGGACGCTGAAAACAAGCGGCTCGCTCTATCTCCAAACAGTCAATCGGTATTCATTGGCCAAAAACCCATACGCTTACTTGTGGGGGGTGGGATTTCTGCCGCGCGCCTGGCAGGCGCGATACGTGCGCTGGCGCCGAGGAGCGAGTTACGAGAGCGTCAAACTGGTTTCATTTGGCGAGCTGAAGCGCATGGCGAAAGAATATTTCAGGGCCATCGAGTTTGCCTTGCAGAATATCGACCCAGCGCTCTTACGACAGTTTTCTCCGTTTACCCGTTTCCAGGCACGCGTGTATCAATCCGTTCGGAAATTGCCGCTAATTCGCACTTTCTTAAGGTTGCACGGTCCAGGCTGGGAGGTAGCTCTCCGCAAATAATCAACTTCAGGCCGACTTGCGGTTGTCAAAGTGAAAAACCAAATCTTCGTTTCAGTAATCGTTCCCGTGTACAACGGCGGCAAATTCCTTGACCGGTGTCTCGACGCCATAAACGCGTCCTCCCATAAGTCATACGAATTGATTGTGGTCGATGATTGCTCGACAGATAACAGCGCTGAGATGAGCCGCCAAAAAGGGGCCACCGTCCTTCACATGCCGCAGCAATCAGGCCCGGCGGCGGCGCGCAACCTCGGCTCACAGCATGCGCGTGGCGATGTCCTGTTCTTCGTGGACGCCGATGTGGTGGTGCGTGGCGACTCTATTGCGCGTGTAGCCGCCAGCTTTGAAAACAACCCCGGTCTGGGCGCGGTCTTCGGCTCCTACGACGACGAGCCGGCGGAAAAGAATTTTCTCTCGCAGTATAAGAACATGTTCCACCATTTTGTCCACCAGCAGTCTAGTGCTGAAGCGGAAACTTTCTGGGCGGGTTGCGGAGCAATCGATAGCCGGATATTCGCAGCTGTTGGTGGCTTCGATGGCATTCGTTATCGCAGGCCCTCGATTGAGGACATTGAGCTAGGTTACCGAATACGGCAGCAAGGTCATCGCATTCTTCTCGACAAGCATCTGCTGGTTAAACATCTCAAGCAGTGGCGCTTCGGATCATTGCTGCGCGCCGATATTCTATGCCGGGCTGTTCCCTGGACCAGACTCATACTCGAAAGGGAGCAACAGGTGAATGACCTCAATCTGAAAACTTCTGATAGAATCAGCGCTCTCCTGGCTGGATTGCTGGTCGCATCTCTCCTCGCTTCTCCCTTCAGCCCGAAGTTCCTCTACCTAACGGCGGTTCTGGCGCCGGCTATTGTCTTACTCAACCTGGACTTCTACAGATTCTTTCTACGGCGCAAAGGATTAATCTTCGTTGCCCGGACCTATTTCATGCACATCTTTTACTATCTTTACAGCGGGGCCACGTTTGCCTTGTGCTGGGGCCAGCACTTCATCCACGGCAAACCACTAAAGAAGGTCATTTGATCTGTTTCCCAGCGCCTTTCTGGAAAGATGGCTTCTACTCAAGCCAACGCCCGAAGGCGGAACCTCAAAACATCACCAACTATAAGAAACAGAGTATTTAGAGAACCAGTAAATTTCTAAGTTATGCCAAACCTTGAAATTAAAAAAGATTCTGCTTATTTGTCGGTTGTCATTCCGGTTTTTAATGAAGAACTCACACGAGTTATGGCCCGAGCCTTCCAAGGTGATTGTCGATGTATCCACCACCTCCAAAAGATTGTGTATATATTGTGAGACGCTCACGCTAATGAATCAATGAAATCTTTGTCTCAACGAACTAAACTGCGAATCTTACGTCACCATCTGGTATTCGCATTAGTTTGTGGGGCGTCATTATTTACTCTCTATTCTGTGGTGGATTCGGACAATGTGAAATTTCGCTGGAGCATGGCTACTGGTTACGTAGGGCTTGCTTTGCTTGGAGCTACGCTGGTAACCGGAGCATTGAATGTCTTGCGTGATCGGCGTAACCCCGTCTCTACTGACTTGCGGCGTGATATAGGAATTTGGTGCGGCATCATCAGCTTAGCTCACGTCGTGATTGGCTTGCAGGTGCACATGGGCAGTATGGTGCTGTATTTCTTCCGTGAGGCTGGAGAATCGAAACATTTAGTGCCACGTTTCGACTTATTCGGTTTTGCAAACTACACAGGTTTAATTGCGACTCTCGTTGTTGCGCTGCTCTTCCTATTGTCGAATGATGCTTCGTTGCGCCTGCTTGGGAAGAAACGCTGGAAATTCCTGCAGCGATGGAACTATGCCTTTATGGTCCTGGTTGTGCTTCATAGCATCGCTTATCAAATTATGGAAAGCCGGCAGTTGCAGTATTTGTTATTGTTTAGCTTGATCGTAGGAACTGCAATGATAGTTCAGGTTTTGGGATTTCGACGGCAGAAGCGGAAGGCAGCTGAACCGTCCTAGCAGACCGCCATCTAACGAGCACTACGTACCACCTTCGCTCGTCCCGAGTCTAGAATCCCAGTCTGAATCTCAGACAGCTCGTCGATTACCCACCGGTCTTCAGTCCTAAAATCAAGGCTTTCTTCAGTCCTAGGGCAATACACCTGCGTGGCCCCTAATTTGCTGTTTTTGCTTTTAAAGGCGAAGTGTCGTCCAGATCTAGCCGTTGAGTTTGGCTTGGCGTTTGGGATACTTTGAGAGCAGGCTGCATTTAACCTCAGAAAGCGGCTCCTTCACCAGAGCATCCGAACACAAGCCTTCGATGTTCCCGTTCACCGAAGAAGAGTTTGAGTCGAAGCTTTTCAACCCATAGGAGATAGGACACAAAAACATGAAAAAAGAAGAAAATAGATTGTTTGGGTTTCTAATCACGGTGGCGGTGGTGGGCTTATTTGGACTGGCCACAGCGCAAGCGCAGACAACAAACACTTTTAGCGGACAGGCGACCGGCATCGATGCGAACGTGTCCGTTCTTGGAGCAGTATCGGTTAATACCACGGTCGCCCAGACGGATGCTCTTCCCCCTTCGGGCGGAGCGGGCGGTGGGTTTACAAAGCAAGTGCTGTCAGGCACTGTTTCCTTTGGCGCATTGGGGGGAACAAATAACCTCAGTACTGGGGTCATCAACACAATGACTTCGGGTGGGAATCCGGCTGGTACTCCGAACTCAAGCCAGTCGCAAGCCTCGGTCGCTTTTTTAAATGCATTGTTACTTACCAACACCATTACCGCGGACGAGGTGAGGGCGAACTCCGTATGCACGTGTACAAATGGCGTACCGAATTGCACGGGTACTACCACATTAACTAACCTCCGCATTAACGGGACCCTTATAACTTCCAACGCTACGGCTTCGGTTATCCTCCCAGGGGGAGTAGGAACCGTCTTCATTAACGAACAGACAGTGACCGGAACCGGACAAACGAGGGCTATTACGGTCAATGCCCTGCGCATCAGTATTAACGTCCCTGGCACATTGGTGGCGGACATTATTATCTCCCAGGCGAAATCCGATATCACCTGCGCGCCAGCGGGAACAGGTTGCACTCCCACCACTACGGTTACTGAGGGAGATCTACAGCCGGGTGGTATATCTAGCTTTGGAGTGACGAGTGGACCAAACTCGGTCACGGTGGATCATGTCAACGCCGGAAGCGGGTTGCAATCCTTCACGGTGGTCAGTTCGTCGAATGCGGTAGTGAACATTCCGGCATTTAT
>JBPCMM010000236.1:0-5489 GCA_051002255.1 Pyrinomonadaceae bacterium | reverse complement strand
GAGGCTTTGAATCTTGTGGCCGGCGATTCTTTGTCTTCGCTTTCAAGTGTGACATTTACACGCTTCCGGGTGCGGCCCGGCGACGACGCCAGTTGTTTGAATCTCTACCAGCCACGCAACCCAAGAGTCATCGCGCCGACGGATGACTTCATTCAGAGTGGTCGATTTGAGTTCCAGAACTCCATCGCGGAGAGTAACGAAGAGAAGGGCAACCCGTGGCTGCTTTTGAATCGCGAATCCCCAGACGGCGCGATCCCGGTCATTGCCGACGCGAATTCACTAACCTATGTGCTACACCTCAAGCTCGGCGACGAATTCGTTCTGCAGCGTCAGAGTGGTCCAGTGCGAATGCGTGTGGTGGGCTCCCTCGCTGATAGCATCCTTCAAAGCGAGCTTGTGATGTCGGAAAAAAATTTCCTCCATCTCTTTCCCGAGCAGGAAGGTTACCGTTTCTTTTTGATAGATACACCGGCCCTCACCCATTCATCTGCCCAGTCGTCTGCGATTGCTGCAACCCTCGAAGATCGTCTTTCGGATTTTGGAATGGACGTCGTTCCCACCAGCGAGCGCCTCGCAAATTTCCATCGCGTCGAAAATACTTATCTATCAACGTTTCAGATGCTAGGTGGCCTGGGTCTTCTCCTGGGAACGTTTGGCATGGCAGCGGTATTGTTGCGCAATGTTCTAGAGCGACGGCGAGAGCTAGCCTTGCTCCGCGCAGTCGGTTATAACTCGTCGCACTTCACGCTAATGGTTGTCTCGGAGAATGCCCTGTTGCTTTTCTGTGGCCTGCTTACTGGCACGGTCTGCGCGCTGCTGGCCATCGCGCCGGTATTTTTTGAACGGGGTGGTCGATTGCCGAATATTTCCCTGGGCTTGTTGCTGGCTGGGGTATTAGTATCTGGATTGATCGCGTCGCTTGTTGCTACCTGGGCTGCGTTGCGTTCGCCACTGCTGCCGGCGCTGAGGGCGGAGTAAGCAACTGTTAGGCAGTTCGCCCCGAAGGGGCCAGAAGTTTATCGCAACGGAGATCATCCCAAACCTACGAGCCCCGCTAGGGGCGGGAGGAGCAATGCACGCCTTCGAGTTGATTGGGTTCAAGCAATTCCGAACATTTCGCTCTTAACGGAGCTGCTTTTGGTTTATTCTTGGCCTGGTCTATAAACATCTGCCTCCTAACGGAGCCCAAGCCTGCACAGTGCTTCATGCATGAACCCGGTAAAGCGTAGACAACATGAAAGGTACGACCACAATGAAAAGTTCGGTAATCAATCGCAAGGCGATCGGTGCATTCTTGTCGATTTTTCTATCACCCTTTCTCGTTGTTGATGCACTGTCACAGGCTGAATGGCCGCAGTGGGGCGGTCCAGGACGCAACTTCATCTCGAATTCCAAAGGGCTCGCCGCATCGTGGCCGCAGACCGGGCCGAAACAACTTTGGTCGCGCCCGCTGGGCGAAGGTCACTCGGCAATCGTCGTTGACGGCAACACGCTTTACACGATGTACAGCCAGGGCGAGCAGGAAGCAGTCATTGCGCTCGCCGCAAATACCGGCAAAACAATATGGGAGCACAAATATGATGCGCCGACTGCCGGCATAAACTATGAGTATGGATTGGGCCCGCATTCCACTCCGCTTCTGGTAGGCGACCTGCTCTACACGGTTGGGTCAATCGGTAAACTGCATGCGCTGGACAAGAAAACCGGCAAGGTTCTCTGGTCTCACGACCTCTACAAAGAGCTCGGCGGCAAGAAGATGGGGCGAGGGTATGCATGCAGCCCGATCGCTTACAGGAACACAATCATCTTAACGCTAGGCGGGCAGGGACAAACCTTGGTGGCGTTTAATCAAAAAGACGGGAAGGTTGTCTGGAAGAATCAAAACCTCGACTTGTCTCCGGCCTCGCCCCTGATCATAAATGTTGACGGCCAGGACCAACTAGTCGCTTTCATGGGCAAGGAGATTGCCGGCCTCGATCCAAGCAATGGCGCCTTGTTTTGGAGTCATCCGCATGAGACTGATTGGGGACTTAACATCAGCACTCCCGTCTGGGGCAGCGATAATCTCCTATTTCTCTCATCAGCCTACAACGGCGGCAGTCGAGTTTTGAAGTTAAAGCAAAAAGACGCGAAGACCAGCGTCAGCGAGCTTTGGTTTCATCGTCGGCTACGAGTTCATCACACCACCGCCATTCGCATCGGTGACCACGTCTACGCCTCAAGCGGCGACTTTGGTCCAGCGTTCTTCGCGGCGGTTAATGTCAAAACCGGAGACATCGCCTTCCAGGATCGCAGTTTTCCAAAGACTAACTTTCTTTACGCCGATGGAAAGCTGATCATCCTTGATGAAGACGGGAATCTGGCGCTGGCAACCGTGTCGCCTGCCGGGTTGAAAGTGATTTCCAAGACGAGTTTAATGAAGAACCTCGCCTGGACAGTGCCTACGCTGATTGGTACTAAACTCTATGTGCGCGACCGCAGAACGATCACGGCGCTCGATTTGAGTTGAATCTGGGAGCCATCCGCAGATTCCGCAGATTACACAGCGCGGCCACAGCCGCAAACCAAATGAAGCATAAGACACCATCCACGAAATCACACGAAATGTCACTAACAACAACCAACATTTCGTGCGGGTTCGTGTGATTTAGTGGATCGATTCTGCCGGTCCAAATCTTGCTCAAAAAACAAGAAGTTATACCCTTAGTATTACAGAAGAACCCAAAACATGAGAAGGCTAAAATTGGTATTCCCGGCCTGCTAACTTCATAATCTGCGGATGTCTTTCTTGAACATCCTGCGAGAGAGGGATCAAAATGCGAAAACAAATTCTCGGCTTCGCCCTGATCTTGGTTTCACTCACCGCAGCCTACGCCGACAACTGGCCCCAATGGCGCGGGCCGAATCTCAATGGTCTGAGCAGTGAAAAGAATCTTCCGATGAAGTGGACTACGGAAGAAAACGTCACTTGGAAACTGGCGATGCCTGGCTGGAGCGGATCGACACCGGTCATCTGGCGTGACCGAGTTTTTATGAACGTCGCCGAGGATAATGATCTCTATCTTTGGAGTGTTGATCGCACGAAGGGTGCGGTCGTTTGGAAGAAATTGCTGGGTGGCGGAAACGTGAAGATGCGCAAGCAAAATATGTCGTCGCCTTCTCCAGTCACGGATGGCAAGAGCGTCTACGTGATGACCGGCACAGGCATTCTCAAAGGATTCGACTTCACTGGCAAAGAATTATGGTCGCGCGGTATTCAGAAAGACTATGGAGAGTTTGGCCTCAACTGGGGTTACGCCTCTTCTCCCCTGTTATTCGGAGACTCTCTGTACATTCAGGTGCTGCACGGCATGAAAACGGACGATCCTTCCTATGTGCTGCGCATAGACAGAAAGAGCGGCAAAACTCTTTGGAAAGTGGAGCGTCCCACCAATGCAATTCGCGAATCACCCGATTCGTATTCAACGCCCGGGCTGCTGCGATACGGCAAGACTGTGGAACTCGTGATCAGCGGCGGCGATTGCGTCACCGGTCATGATTTAGCCACCGGCAAGGAACTCTGGCGCGCGAATGGGCTGAACCCCGACAACAATCCCTTTTATCGAATCGTCGCCTCGCCAGTAATTTTCCACGACATTATTTACGTGCCGACACGCGTCAAGCCCTTGCTTGCCTTGCGCGCCGGAGGACGCGGGGATATCACCAGCTCGCACCTGCTCTGGTCTACTTTGAATGGGCCCGACGTGCCGACGCCGGTAACCGACGGAAAATATTTTTACGTCGTCAACGACAAGGGTATCGTCTGGTGCATGGACGCAAAGACTGGCGCGGAGATTTATGCTCAGCAGCGCCTCAAACCGGGAACCTACAGCGGGTCGCCGGTCCTGGCGGATGGGAAAATCTATGTAACTAACGAAGAAGGTCTGACGACCGTCATCAAGGCTGGGCCAACCTTTGAAGTGTTAGCCGAAAACGCGCTAAATGATTATTGTCTTAGCTCGCCGGCGATTTCCGACGGGCAGGTCTTCATTCGAACGGCAACAAATCTGTATTGCATCGGGAAAAGGTCCAAGACGCAAGCCTAGGCATGAGCGGCGACACTTTGGAGTGCGGCGGCAAGCGCAGCGCGACGCCGCTTTGGATAGACCACAGCGGAGTTCCATAAAACCAATCCAAAGCGCCGCCGCCGCTTCGCTCTGTCGGCGCGCTCCAGAGGGCGGCGCATTCCAAAGCTGAGTAAACCCATTACTGAGGTGTAAATATGCTTTTTCAACTAAATTGGCGACTCCGATTCCTGGTTGGGGTAGCGTTGATGGCGGCGCTAACTACAACATCGTTCGCTCAGAGTTCCCAACTCGGAAGAGTCGAGTTTCAAACCTCTGGCTCCGAAAAAGCGCACGCGCACTTCCTGCGGGGTCTTGCGGCGCTTCATTCTTTCTGGTACGAAGAGGCGCTGGAAGCCTTTCGTGAGTCAACCAGGGTTGAACCAGACTTCATGATGGGCTACTGGGGCGAGGCCATGGCCCACAATCACCCGCTGTGGTCGGAGCAGGATACTTCGGCCGCGCACGAGGTGATTAAGAAGATCAAGGACACACCCAAACTCACTCCGAGAGAGCGAGCCTACCTGGATGCAGTGAAGACGCTATATGGCGAGGGCAGCAAGCGCGCTCGGGATACCGCCTATTCTGAGGCCATGGAGAAGATCTACCGCGACTATGCGAACGATCTGGACGCGGCGGCTTTCTATTCTCTATCGCTCCTGGGTTTGGTGAGATCCGAAGAGAAAAGCTACCGGTTACAGGCCCGAGCCGGGGCCATTGCCCTGGACGTTTATCAGAGGAACCCTAATCATCCCGGAGCCGCACATTACGTCATTCACGCCTTTGACGATCCTGAACACGCAATTCTGGCCCTGCCTGCCGCCCGTCGATATGCCGGCATTGCCCCAGAAGCTCATCACGCGCGACACATGCCTTCGCACATCTTCCTGCAACTGGGAATGTGGCCCGAGGCAGCCTCATCAAACGAGTCGGCGTGGGAAGCTTCGGATTCGTGGATGAAACGCAAAGGCCTTTCAACCAGCGTGCGTGACTACCACAGTCTCCACTGGCTGCTCTACGTTTACTTGCAGCAGGGTCGCTACCGCAAAGCAGAAGAGTTAGTCACCCTGATGAAGAAAACTATGTCCGAGACGAGCTACGAAAACAAACTGCGGCCGGGCTATTACGAAAACAACTACGCAAACATGGCTGCGGCTTTTATCGTCGAAACCGAACGCTGGAACCTCGCCTCAACACTTTTCCCAGCTCCGGCTGCCACCGGACAAGTAACTACAGCATCGCCAGCGCCTGCCGCACATGGCCACGGTGGAGATCAGCCGGTTTCGAGTGATGGGCCCGCCACGGTGCGCGCTTCAAACCGCAACCAGAGGCTGCCGATCTTCGTGCGCGGCTTGGCCAGTGCACTGAGTGGTTCTGCCGCAGCAG
>JBPCMM010000235.1:0-4851 GCA_051002255.1 Pyrinomonadaceae bacterium | reverse complement strand
TCAGAAGCGACCATTGTCCGCATACCAAGTTCCTGCGCCGCGAGATCGCCGGCGAGACCGCCAATGTAGAGAGCAGCGATCGTTGCCGACAGCGCATCCGCCTCATTTCTTAGACTGCCAAACGCTTGCGCGATGCACCCTGCTATCAAACCGGTTAATGTGTCGCCAGCTCCCGCAGTTCCGAGTCCAGCGTTGCCGGTCGGGTTAACGAAGACGCGCCCATCAGGCCCGGCAACTAGTGAACGCGAACCCTTGAGAACCAGAATCAATTGGTAGTTGACCGCAAAGTCGCGCGCCACCGCGATGCGATCAGTCAACTCAGACTTATCAGTGATCCCGATCAATCGCCTCATCTCTCCCGCATGAGGAGTGAGAACCAGCGGGTGAGCTTTTGACCCTCGCAACTCAGCGGGCCAGGGAGCGAGGCTGTTCAGCCCATCCGCATCGATAACGATGGGCGTGGTTCGGTTCTGCACGACGGACTTCACAAATTTCCGGGTGCGTTCATCTTCCGTGGAAAGGCCTGGGCCGATGGCCACCACCGTTGCCTTGGAGGCGAGGCGCTTGACATGATCGATCGCCTCATCGCTTACGGCGCCCCGATCGGTTTCCGCTAGTGCAGTGGTCATCACCTCCGGCATAGCCGCCGCAACTACTGAAGCTTGTGCGGAGGCGGGAGTCGCGATCGTCACTAAACCGGCACCTGATCTCAGTGCGGCGTTGCCGCAGAGCGCAGCTGCACCCGTATAACCCCGGGATCCGGCAATGACCAGTACATGCCCATGCGTATTCTTGTAAGAGTCGGGTTGGTATCGCGTGGTGACAAGCCATTCGCGCGCGTCGGTCTCTTGAATCAGAAAGAGTTTTGCTTCTAGAGACTCAAGCAACGCAGAAGGTGAACCTATGTTGGCAATCATCAGCTCCCCATTGAAATGAGAGGCTGGGGGCAGCACGTTTGCGCGTTTAGGAGCTGTGAAGGCTACGGTAAGATCTGACTGTACTGTTGCTCCAATGGGATCGGCGAGATCAGCATTGAGACCAGAAGGAATATCTACTGACACAATCAGGGGTTGAGCTTGAGCTGATCGATCACGTGCAGCCCTGATCATTGCGAGGTGTTGGATAACCTGCAGATAGACCCCTTCAAGTGGCCGGGTTAACCCGGTGCCAAAAAGGGCATCGACAATAACGTCGTACGTGCCCCGGGGTCCGGCAATCTCTTCCCACTCAGTTACGCTGGGACATTCCAGAAAGCTCAAGGGCGAAGGTTGCGCACTCGACCCGGCTTCGAAACTCGCCAGTCGTCGCACGATCTCAAAATTAGTCCGCGCATCACCCTTGGTGTCGCCAACCCTCCCAAAGAGGATCACGTCGGTATGCACACCGACACGAGCAAGCGCGCGGCCAACCCCAGCCCCGTCGCCGCCATTGTTGCCGGGACCACAAAGAATGCGAGCTTTCTTACCGACAGGATCACCGGAAAAATGTGAAGTGATTGCCCGAGCGACGGCTTCGGCGGCCGCTTCCATCAAGAACAGGGAAGGGGTGTCAAAGTTCTCGACTGTAAGACGGTCGATTTGCCGCATCTGCTGGGCTGAAATGACGGGTTGCACGGTCTGGATGATAAGGACAAGGTAGTCGCGGGTCAATTAATGCAGCATGCGGGGAGGATTGCGGTCAGCTGGATCCCAAAAAGGAAGGGTTTTCCTATTGGAAACACAAGGCTGAGTGGTGGGGCTGTAAGTTGACAGCTGAGTAAACCGGTCGCGCCGTTGGCGCTCGAGCGGTGGCAAGGCGGGGTCCCCAGCGGCGCAACCCCGCTGGGGTGCTAAGCTACTCTTCCCAACCTGCAAATTACCGTAAGCCCCCTTTGGGTCTTCGCACATTTCTACATAGCTGCCGCCGGCTTTCAGGCAGGCCCCCAAACACAAAAAATGGCGGTCTGAGGCCGCCTGTGCCTGCCTGCCGTTGCGCCACCCATTCCATTTTTCCAGGATACTTATGTAAAAGGCCAATGCCGGACCTTCTCCAGAAAACTTTAAAAATCTTCCGCTGAGGCAGTTTTTTAGGGTCAATCCCCCCGGGCCGACAGAAAAGGCCCGAATTTCGAGGGGGTTAGAGCCTACCCGGCTATTTCTGAGGCGCCAGGCTTTCTTCGTCGTTGAAAACTGGATTCCGAGACCCAGCACCCCAAAGAGCCGGTTACGGTTTAAGATTCCTTGTTATCCGTAGTGCCCTCCCGATCATCGTGCGAGCCTCGGGGATGCCAAACGCGGAACTTAAGGCGAAATAGCTAAGACCGTAGATCCCTAGTACCAGGATCGCTACTGGGACAGGGTGGCGGGGACCGAGCAGGAGCTTGCAGCCCCATCCGGCAGCAGCACCTAGGAACGCGGCAAACCAAAGCTTTAGGAGGTAGGAAAGTGGGAGGCCTGTGCGGCCAATACGGCGATTCAAGGTCCTTCGGAGCAGCACAAACTCAATCCAGGCGGCAGTGCTGGCGGAGGCAGTGAGGCCGACAACTCCCCACTTGGGGTCAATACCAATGAGCGAGGGAAGATGGATGGCGCAGAAGTATCCGAGAATGGTCGTTAGAGCCACATGAATAATCGCAAAAACCAGTGGCGTTCGCGTGTCATGCAGCGCGTAGTAGGTTGAGGAATAAAGCCGTCCCAGCGTGGCTGCAAGCAAACCAATACTCGAACCTGCCAGAATCCCCCAAACGAAGTTTGCCGCATCTGGACCAAACTTACCGGTCTGATAGAGCACCGCGGCGATTACGTCACCCAGCGCAAAGAAAGCCACCGCCGAGGGCACAATGAAGAAAGCAATTCGTCGCAACCCAGCATCCAGTCGACGTCGCAATATCTCCGCTACTTGTTCATTGCTTCCGACTGCTCGCGACATAGCCGGCAGCTCCGCCGCGGAAACAGACATTCCGAAGAGACTTACAGGGAGTGTGTAAAGGCTCTGCGCATAGGTAAGCCCGACCATGGCGCCAACTGGCAGGAAGCTTGCAATTATCTCGTCAACAAATGCGCTAATCTGAATCACGCCGCGACTCATGAAGACGGGAAAGAAATTTCTCACGACTGTCTTTACGTGACGACTCGCTATGTCGATAACAGGACGCAGTCGGTGCACAAGCTTGAAGACGGTAGGTAGTTGCACTCCGAATTGTAATGCGCTGCCGATGACGGCGCCCCAGGCAGCCACTTCTGCGAGAGGGAACTGGCCTACCCGTCCGCCGAAGAAAATAAGCGACGAAATAATCGCGACATTCCAGGCAACGGGAGCGGTGTAAGAAATGAAGAAGCGATGATGGCTGTTTAGTATGCCCAAGCACCAGGCTGACAGGACTAACAAGCCCGCGCCCGGGAAAAGTATCCTGACCAGGCGAATTGTCAGTTCGCGCGTTTCACCTTTGAAACCGGGGGCTATAACGTCAATCAGATATGGGCTCGCGAAGACGCCAGCCAGCACAAGGATAGAGGTTATCACTGCCAGCAGCCCGAGGACGGCGCTGGCCACGTGGGACGCTTCCTTTTCGTCACCTTGCGCCAGGAGCTTCGCGTAAACGGGAATGAAGGAAGCAGAGAGGGCACCCTCGCCAAATGTATTCTGCAGGAAGTTGGGGATGCGAAAGGCTGCGCTGAACGCGTCGCCAGCCGCCGAAGTGCCGAAGTAATGTGCAAAAATTCTTTGGCGGATTAGGCCTATAATGCGGCTTAGCAGAATGCCGGCGCCCACGAATAAGGCGGATCTCGCCGTGCTCGGCTCACTTGCTTTTGTTGGTTGTGGGACGGGAAATTCACCGGCAGCCGCGGACAGTGGCTCGAGGGTTTCACCTGCGATCAGGCCAGCGTCTTTCCGAACACTTGCTTGTTCAGCGTCGTTGTCAACGGCTTCCGCGGGAGAGTTACTCAACTTTGAGGAAGATTGGTGGTTCGGGGTCTGCGAAGCACCTGCTGGTTTGTTGGGAAGGCCGTTGGGAGAATCTTTCATCGGTAATCAGAGATCGTAGTCCTTTATCTTGGAGAGCAGGGTCTTGTAACTAACGCCCAGCTCCTCCGCTGTCCGACTCTTGTTACCACTATTAGTCTTCAGCGCTTCAAGAATTTTGTTGCGTTCGACGAAACGCAGCGCCCGTTGACCAACCTCCGAAAGAGTGCCCGAAAGATCCATAGCGCGGAACGCTTCAGATTCCTGTCCGCCGCGCCCCATCAAACCCAGATCTGCTGGTGCCAGCACCATTGTGTCCGTGAGAATACAGGCCCGCTCGATCGCATTTTCGAGTTCCCGAACATTGCCCGGCCAGCTGTGCGCGCGCAGGGCCGCCAAAGCCGTTTCACTGAGAGATGCTTCGCGACCCCGGAGTTCCTTCCCCAACTGTGCAGCGAAGTGTTTTGCCAACAGAACGATATCATCATCGCGCTCTCTTAGCGGCGGAATTTCGAGAGGGAAGACCGCAATCCGAAAGAATAGATCACGACGAAACTCACCATTCTCTACGGCGGTTTGTAAATCTCGGTTGGTAGCGGCCACCACCCGCACATTCACAGGCACTGGGGCACGTCCTCCGATCCGATCGATCATCTTCTCTTCAATTGCCCGCAGCAGCTTGCCCTGAACAGCGAGTGGGAGTTCACCAATCTCATCCAAAAACACAGTACCATCCGAAGCAAGTTCAAACTTACCCTGCCTCCGGTCGCTGGCGCCAGTGAAGGACCCGCGTTCATGGCCGAACAATTCATTCTCAATAAGTGTCTCGGGTATGGCGGCACAGTTTATGGCTACGAAGGGTTTGTCGCGACGATTCGAGAGGTGATGGACCGCACGCGCGAACAACTC